>JANOAM010000590.1:0-5144 GCA_031411215.1 Betaproteobacteria bacterium | reverse complement strand
CCGCCTTGTTGCCAGGCGCGGCGTTGCAGCCCGAAGAAGCTGAACATGATGGCGGCCAGCAGGAAGGGCACCATGGCGATCGCAATAGCCGCGCCTTCGCCGAGTGCGCCGCCGTTGATGGCGCGCTGGAAGGACAGGGTGGCCATCAAGTGGGTGGCGTTGAGCGGGCCGCCGCGCGTCAGGACGTAGATCAGCTGGAAGTCGGTGAACGTGAACAGCACCGAGAAGGTCATCACCACCGCGATGATGGGTGTGAGCAACGGCAGTGTCACGTGGCGGAACTGCTGCCAGGGCGTGGCGCCGTCAATGGCCGACGCTTCGTAGTACGAAGGCGAGATAGTCTGCAGGCCGGCCAGCAACGTGATCGCCACGAAGGGCACGCCGCGCCAGACGTTCGCGAAGACGGTGGCCAGGCGGGCGTTCCAGGGGTCGCCCAGGAAGTCGATGTACTTGTCGATCACGCCCATCTTGACCAGCGTCCACGACACGATGGAAAACTGCGAGTCGTAGATCCACCAGAAGGCGATGGCCGAAAGCGCCGTGGGCACGATGTAGGGCAGCAGGATCACCGCGCGGAAGAAGGTCTTCATCGCGATGTTCTTGTTCAGCAGCAGCGCCAGCCACAGCCCCAGGCCGAACTTCAAGACGCTGGCCAGCGTGGTGTAGAAAAGCGTGTTGAACAGCGCCAACCGCGTGACGCTGTCGCCCCACAGGAATTCGTAGTTCTCCAGGCCTACCCAAACACCTGCGCGGCCAAGTTTGGCGTCGGTGAAGCCCAGCCAGGTACCCAGCCCCAGCGGGTAGGTCAGGAACAGCAGCAAGAACGCCGCTGCGGGCAGCATGAACAGCAGCCCGAGCGCGTTCTTGTTGTTCTGCAGACGCTCCAGGAATGACATCGGTGGGGCGCGTTGGCTCAGACTTTGTAGTAGCGCTCGGCGCGCTTCTGCGCACGTTCAGCGGCTTCCTTCGGGGTCTTGGAACCACTGGCTGCTTCAGCCACCATGTTGACCATGATGAAGTCCGCGGACGCACCGGCCGATGCGTAGCCCAGCTTGCCGGCGTACCCCGCAGGGCGCAGGTTCTTCACGCAGTCGCGGTAGGGCGTGTGCTTGGGGTCGGACGTCCACACCGCGGCCTTGGTGTATTCGGCCAGCGGCGGGGCGATGTAGCCACCCGCGGCCGTGAGCCAGGGTTCGAACTGCTCCTGTTCCATCATGAAGCGCAGGAACTCCTTGGCGGCGTTCGGGTACTTCGTGTACTTCATGATCATCTGGTTGAAGAACAGGTGCGATTCGGTCGGCACGCCCACCGGGCCCACGGGGTATTGGGCGTGGTAGACGTCTTCCTTCAGGTCCCGCACCTTCGGGTCCGGCGACGTCTTGGTGGCGTAGTAGATCGAGATGCCGTTGTTGGTCAGGCTGATCTGCCCGTCCAGGAACGCCTTGTTGTTGTTGGGGTCCAGCCAGGACAGCGTGCCCGGGATGAAGGTGGCGTACATCTCCTTGGCGTATTCCAGCGCGCGGATCGTTTCCGGGCTGTCGATCACCACCTTGTTGTTGGCGTCGACCAGCTTGCCGCCATGGGACCAGACCAGCCAGTTGCACCACAGTCCGTCGCCCGTGGCGTTGCCCAGCGCAAAGCCGGAAGGTGTGCCCTTGGCGTGCAGCGCCTTCAAGAGGGCCAGGAAGTTGGTGGTGTCCTTGGGGAAGGTGTCAAAGCCCGCTGCCTTGACCATGCTTTGGCGGTACACCAGCATCGCGCCGGCTGCACCCAGGCCCAGGCCTATCCACTTCTTGCCGTCCGGCTTCAGGTAGGCCTCGCAGGCCGGGTACCAGCCGCCGTACTTCTTGCCCAGGTAGTTGGCGACGTCGGTCACGTCCAGCAGCTTTTCCGGGTAGAGGTTGGCGTCGTCGTTGGTGGACAGGATGATGTCCGGGCCGGAGCCCGTGTTGGCCGCCACCGCGGCCTTGGGGCGCACGTCTTCCCAGCCTTCGTTGTCGACACGGACTTCGATGCCGGTCTTTTCGGTGAACTTCTTGACGTTGACCATGTAGGCGTCGATGTCGCCCTGCACAAAGCGGCTCCAGCGCAGCACACGCAGCTTGGCACCCTTTTCGGGCTTGAAGCTCACGGCTTGTGCATGGACCGCAGGTGCCCACACGGCGGCGCTGCCGATGGCGGCCGTAGCGGCCACGCCAGCCGTGCCTTCCAGGAAGTCACGGCGCTTGATGGGACGGTTGTGGATGTCGCTCATGCTGGTCTCCTTCGTGTGTGGGGTGGTGCGGGAACGGGATGGCTCAGGAAGCCAGGCGCCGGCCGGTGCCGGCATCAAAGAGGTGGGCGCGGGGCAGGTCGGGCTGCAGGCGGATCGTGCTGCCCGGGGTGAAGGCGTGGCGGTCATGGAAGACCACGGACAGTTCCTTTGTCCCATGCCGGCAGGCGACAAAGGTGTCGGCGCCGGTGGGTTCCACCACGGCCACCTGCACGGCGATGCCGCCATCGCTGACCAGGGCCAGGTGCTCAGGGCGTGTGCCCAGGATCACCTTCTGGCCGTCGACGCTGCCACTGCCCGCAGGCACTGCCAGGCGCGCGCCATCTTCCAGTTCCACTTGTGCGGCAGCACCGCTGCCATGCACGGTGCCGGGCAGGAAGTTCATGGACGGGCTGCCGATGAAGCCGGCCACGAACAGGTTGGCCGGTGTGTCGTACAGCTCCAGCGGGCTGCCGGTCTGTTCGATGCGGCCGTCTTTCATGACCACGATCTGGTCGCCCATGGTCATGGCTTCGATCTGGTCGTGCGTGACGTAGATGCTGGTGGTCTTCAGGCGCTGGTGCAGTTCCTTGATTTCCGTGCGCATGGCCACACGCAGCTTGGCGTCCAGGTTGGACAGCGGCTCGTCGAAGAGAAACACCTGCGGGTCACGCACGATGGCGCGGCCCATGGCCACACGCTGGCGCTGGCCGCCCGAGAGTTGCCGCGGGTAGCGTTCCAGCAAATCGCCCAGGCCCAGGATCTCGGCGGCGCGCGCCACCTTGGCCTTGGCCTGCGACTCTTCCATCTTGGCCAGCATCAGCGAGAAGGCCATGTTCTGCCGCACCGTCATGTGCGGGTACAGCGCGTAGTTCTGGAACACCATGGCGATGTCGCGCTGCTTGGGCTGCAGTTCATTGACACGCTGTTCACCGATGCGGACTTCACCGCCGCTGATCTGTTCCAGCCCCGCGATCATGCGCAGCAGCGTGCTCTTGCCGCAGCCGCTGGGGCCCACCAGCACGGTGAAGGACCCGTCCGGAATCTGGATGTCCACACCATGCAGGATCTCGACGTCGCCGAAGCGCTTCTTGACCTGGGCAATGGTCACACTGGCCATGGGTCTTCCATCCTTCCGCCGTCCTTCCAAGGAATTCAGTTCACGATACCCGCGCCGGCTTGGTGTGGGCCACCGGGCTAACCCGTTGTCGGCGCCAAAAGTTGTCTGATAACCTGACCACATGTCTGGCCCAACGAGCGCACGCGCGTCCCCTGCGGAGCCCGGCCCGGCAGCCGCCGGCCGGCTCGGCCAAATCACATTGGCCGACCAACTGGCCGAACGGTTGTCATCGCAGGTGTCCAAAGGAGAGTTGAAGCCCGGTGACCGCCTGCCCACGGAAGCGCAGTTGTGCGCCACACATGGTGTGTCGCGCAGCGTGGTGCGCGAGGCCGTGCACCGGCTCAAGTCGCGCGCGCTGCTGGTGTCGCGTCAAGGTTCCGGTGTGTTCGTGGCCGCGCCTGCGCTGCACCAGGCGCTGGAGTTCGACCCGGCGGTGCTGGAGTCCGTGCATGCCGTCGTCCATGTGGTGGAGGTGAGGCGGGTGCTGGAAGGTGAGATTGCCGCGTTGGCAGCCGAACGCGCCACACGGGTCCAGGTGACGGCGTTGCGGCGCGCGCTGGCCGACATCGACGCGGCCAGTGCTGCAGGGCGTGACGGCGTGATGGAGGATCTCAACTTCCACCGCCTCATCGGCCAGGCCACCGGCAACCCGCAGTTCGGCAGCCTGATCGGCTTCCTGGAGCAATACCTGCGCGAAGCCATGCGCATCACACGTGGCAACGAAGCGCGTCGCCAGGACTTCATGGACGCCGTGCGGCTGGAACACCGGGCCATCGTCGATGCCATCGCGGCGCGGGACCCGCGTGCCGCGCGGCGGGCCGCCACCACCCATCTTGTGCACGGGCAGCTGCGGCTGGAGCAGGGCGGTGTGTTGCCGGCCCGCACCAGCACCGTGCGGCGCGTGCGGACCAAACCCGTTCAAAGGAAAATTTCCTCATGAAGATCCTGATCACCGGCGGTGCCGGTTTCGTGGGCGCACGGCTGGCGCGCGCGCTGCTGCAGCGCGGACAGTTGTGCGGCCAGCCCCTCACCCAACTGGTGCTGGCCGACCAGGCGCCGGCACCCGCCGACCTGACGGCTGAGCCGCGGGTGCAGGCGCGTGTTGGACCGTTGCTGCAGCACTGCGAAGCGCTGCGCAGCGAAGCCTTTGACGGTGTGTTCCACCTGGCTTCCGCCGTGTCCGGCGAATGCGAAGCTGACTTTGAACTGGGGCTGCGCAGCAACCTGGACAGCACACGCGCGCTGCTGGACGCGCTGCGCCACCGCACGGAGCCGGGTGGCGCACCGACACGCCTGGTCTTCAGCAGTTCCGTCGCCGTGTTCGGCCCCGACGCGGCCGTGCCCATGCCCGAGGTGGTGGCCGACGACACGCTGCCCGCGCCGCAGACCAGCTACGGCGCGCAGAAGCTGATTTGCGAACACCTGGTGGCCGACTACACGCGCAAGGGCTACATCGACGGCCGCGCCGCGCGCCTGATGACGGTGACGGTGCGGCCCGGCCGGCCCAACGGCGCGGCCAGTTCGTTCTTCAGCGGCATCATCCGCGAGCCGCTGGCAGGGCAGGAAGCCATCCTGCCGGTGTCGCGCGACGTGCGGCACCCGGTGTCGTCGCCCAAGAAGACGGTGGAAGGTCTGATCGCCGTCTTCGAAGCCAGCCGCGAGGCCTTCAAGGGCCGCATGGCGCTGAACCTGCCGGCGCTCAACGTCAGCGTGCAGCAGATGCTGGACGCGCTGGCGGCGGTGGCGGGCCCGAAGGTGCGCGCGCTGGTCAAG
>JANOAM010000589.1:0-1959 GCA_031411215.1 Betaproteobacteria bacterium | reverse complement strand
CGCGCTGGGCTATGGCCTCACGCTGGGTGTGCAGACGCGCATCGACAGCCGCGCGCAGCGCATCGCCGACCACGCGCGCATCGGCAACGTCTACGTCAACCGCAACATGATCGGCGCGGTGGTGGGCGTGCAGCCGTTTGGCGGCGAAGGCCTGTCCGGCACCGGCCCCAAGGCCGGCGGCCCGCACTACCTGTACCGCTTCTGCGCCGAGCAGACGGTGACCATCAACACCGCCGCCGCTGGCGGCAACGCCGAGTTGCTGGCCGGCGGGATGTGAGCCCCCAAGCTCGCTAGCGCTCGCTACCCCCCAAGGGGGCCGTCCGCCTGTGGCCCGGCGGAGCCGGTTCCGCGGCGGGAAACTTGGTCGATGCCGCGCACAATGGTTCGGTTGCCCGACAAAGGGAGTTCTCCATCATGCGGTGGTGGTCCGCGGCCCGCGAGGTGTGGCGGCTGGAATGGCTGCTGTTCCAACGCCACCCCCGGTTGGCGGCGGCGGCTGTGGGCCTGCTGTTCGTGCCCGCCCTCTACGCGCTGATCTACCTGTGGGCCATGTGGGACCCGGCCAGCCACACGCGTGCGCTGCCGGCCGGCCTGGTCAACCTGGACACTGGCGCGCACTACCGCGACCGTGACCTCAACCTGGGTGCCCAGGTGCTGGATGCCATCGAACGCCATGGCCAGTTCGCCTACCAGCGCTTCAGCGACCCCGCCGACGCGCGCCAGCGTGTGCGCCAGGGCCAGCTGGCCTTTGTGCTGGAAATCCCACCCGACTTCAGCCGCCAAGCCGTGCCGGGTGAACGTGCGGGCGCGGCCAAGCTGACCATCTACACCAGCGAAGGCAACAACTACAGCAGCGCCGGCTTCGCACGCCGCTTTGCACCGGAGGTGGCGCAGCGCGTCAACACCATGCTGGGTGAAGCGCGCTGGGAACTGGTGCTGAGCACGGCGGCTGGCTCGCAGCGCAACCTGGACACGCTGCGTGTGGCGCTGGCTGATCTGCACCATGGCGCCACGGACCTGACCGCGGGCCTGAAGAAGGCGCAGGACGGCAGCACGCAGCTGTCCACAGGCAGCAAGGGCGCGGTGGAAGCCGCGCAGCGCCTGCGCGGTGGCGCGGTGCAGTTGGCCGACGCCGCGCCGCAGGTGGCCGGCGGTCTGCGCCAGGTCGGCCCGCTGCTGCGTGCGCTGGACGCCCGCCGCCCGTCCGACGCCGAACTCGTCAACCTGCGTCTGGGCATGCGCCAGCTCAGCGACGGCCAGCGTGAACTGGGCAAGGGCCTGGACACGCTGGCCGGCGGCGGCCGCAAGCTCAGCGAGGGCCTGGGCCAGTACAAGCTGGCGCTGGACGACGTGCCGCTGTTCAGCACACGCCTGGTCGAAGGCCTGGCGCCGCTGGAAGAAGGCGGCCTGCAACTGGTGGGCGGGCTGGACGGTGCGCGCGAAGGCAGCACACGCCTGCTGGGCGGGCTGCAGCGCGCCGAGGACGCCGTCGTCAACCTCACCGACGCCACGCAGCGCGCCGGCAATGCCATGTCCTTGCTGGCCGCGCGCCTGCCCGACGAACAGCGCCTGGACAGTTTTGTCGAAGGCGCGCGTGAGCTGTCCCGCGGCAGCGACACCCTGGCCGGCGGCCTGCGCCAGCTGGCTACCGGCAGCGACACGCTGCAAGGCGGCATGGCCAGACTGACCGACGGCGCCGGCCGCCTGGACACCGGCCTGGAACTGCTGCGCCGCAGCCAGCCCGTGGCCGTGGACGCACCCGGAGGCAGCGCGCAAGGCCTGGCGCTGAGCGTGGAGCCGGTGGTGGAGGCCGTTGCACCCGTGCCCAACAACGGCACCGCGCTGACGCCCAACTTCGTGCCGCTGGCGCTGTGGGTGGGTGCGGTGATGGCCGCCTTCCTGGTGCACTTCCGGCGCATCGCCGAGCCGGTGGCCGGCCTGCCGCGCACGGCGCAGGTG
>JANOAM010000588.1:0-15496 GCA_031411215.1 Betaproteobacteria bacterium | reverse complement strand
CTGCTGTGGTTCGCGGGGCTGGGCTTCGGCGCCCGTCTGCTGTCGCCGCTGTTCGCGCGGCCCTTGGCCTGGCGCGTGCTGGACGTGCTGGTGGGCCTGACGATGGCGTGCATCGCCTTCAGCCTGGTGGACGGGGCGTCTTCCTAAGAGTCTGCGCGGCAGAAGGTTTCTCGCGCGAACTGCCGAGGTTGCCAGGGGCGGCGTGCTGACTGCGGCGCACTTGAAGCGGTTCGTGCGGCCAACGAGGCTGCATTGCGGCCGTCGAGGCGAACTGACCGCCGACAGTCGTAGAGAAAAGGAAAAGTGTCCCAAACGTGACGGTAAATGTGTCACTCGGCGTTTGCTGGTTCGAGGGACCGGGCGCAAACCCTGGCGTGGCAAGGCTTTCGGCGGTTTGCAAAATAGATGTGTCACTGCGCGGGTGCCGCAAAGCAGAGCGAAGAAATAGTGTCACTGCTGGCGCGCCTGTGAGGCGAGGCCGCGCAAGTGCACTTCTGCGCGCATCAAGGTGGGTGTCGTCCTGCCCGCGTAGCGAATGGCTGCTAGTTGTGGTGCGGCAACTAGGCTCCAATTGGCTACAGAGTCGTGTAAAGGGCTCAGCGCCTAGCTGAGCACCGGTTCCCGTTGCATGGAAGCTCAGCGCAGAAACCCTTTGCCAAGCAACAACTTGCGCAGGGTTCGGCGTGACGAAGCTGCGAAGTGACACATTTGCTTCGCCTGGCTGCGAAGTGACGAAATTGCTTCGCAAACTGCGTGAGTAAAAGTGTCACTCTCGCATCGCCAAGTGTGATGTGGTGCTCGGCGGCCAGCTCATCAAGGCCGGCCAGCAGGTGATGACCTTCAACGCCTCGGGCAATCGTGACGAGTCGGCCTTCCCGCACGCGGACACGTTCGACATCTCCCGCACCGCCAACCGCCACCTGAGCTTCGGCCACGGCATCCACTGCTGCCTGGGCGCAGGCCTGGGCCGGTTTGAGGCGCGCGTGGCCATCGCAACGCTGCTGCGCCGCTTCAGCGGGCTGTGGCTGGACGAGGGCAGGGCGGCCGAGCCGCTGTCGTCGTTCGCGCTGTTCGGCTTCAGCAGCCTGCCGGTGCGATTCGAAAGTTCAGAGGAGGTAAGCGACCTGAACGTAGAGTGAGCGCCGCGCCAGCGGGATGTCGCCCGGCAGGGCCAGCCCGGGCGCCAGGCTGGGCTCGCGGGCGTCGGCGTTGAACAGGTTGCGCACCGACACCGCCAGGTCCCAGCCGGCCTTGCTCTTGCCGGTGCGCAAGGTGAGGTCGGCGGTGGTGTAGTCGGGCACGGGCGGCCGGGCATCGCCCGCCGCGCGCAGGCGGCCCGCCACGCGCTTGACCTGGCCGCTCAGGGCCCAGCCCTTGTCGAAGTGCCAGTCGGCACGCACATAGGCCATATGGTGCGGCGCGTAGCCGGCGGCATGGCCGGTGCTTTCGTCCACGGCGCGCTGGTAGGCGTAATGGCCCGCCAGGCGCAGGTTGCGCGCCACGTCGGCCACCAGCTCCAGCTCAAAGCCCTGGCCGCGTTGCGTGCCCAGGTTGGTGTACTCGGACGTGCCGCCGCCAACGCTCTCGGCGCGGATGATGTCCGTCATCGTGTAGCGGAAGGCGCTGGCCTGCAACTGCGTCTGCGGGCTCAACTGCCAGCTGAAGGACGCCTCGGCCGTGCTGATGCGCTCCGGCTTCAGCGCCGGGTTGCCCCGGATGACCGGGTTGTTGATGCTGTATTCCTCCGAGAACGACGGTGCCCGGAAGGCGTGGCCGATCAGCAGCTTGGCGGTCAGGTCCAGGCTTGCATCCCAGACAAGCGCCAGGCGCGGGTTGGTGGTGGCGCCGAAGTCGCTGTACTGGTCGCGCCGCATGCCGGCGGTGAGCGTCCAGTCCGGGGCCACGCTCCATTCGTCCTGCGCATAGGCATAGCTCACACGGCGCCTTTGCGGCGTGACGAAGGACTGGTCGACCGGGAACTCGACGAGCTGCCCCCCCGGCAGCGGCATCGGCAGCCCCTTGGCCGGCCCGGAATCAACGATCGTGAAGTTCTTGAACTCCTGGGTGCGGTACATGTCCAGGTCGTCGTGGCCCATGCCCAGCCGCAACTGGTGGCCGGCCCAGCCGCTGTAGCCCAGCACGGCAGCCACACGCGTCTGCCGCTCCCAGGTATTGGGTGCGCCGAACATGCCCTGCGGGAAGCTGCCGCCAAATGACCCAGGCGGGAACACCTGCAACGGCTGCGGAAACTGGTTGGTTAACTTGAAGTAGCTGCCGGTGAGGTTGAGCAGCAGTTGAGGTGCCAACTCCAGCTCGGACAACGACGCGCTGGCGTTCCAGCGCTGGTTGCGGCCCTTGCCGACCGGGTCGAGCGCGCCGCCGGCCCCTGCGCCTGTGCCCACGTCGTCGCGGAGCGTGTAGCCGGCACGCACGCGCAACTTGCCGTAGTTGCCCTCGACGTGGGCATCTATCGCGTCGTGCCCGGTGTTCACCGGACCCGGGGCCAGGCTGGCCCTGGTTCCGAACAAGGTATCCAGACTGGTCTGCGCGTCGGCCTGCACGATCTCCTTGTAGCCGTCGGTGTGGCCGGCGCGCAGGTAGGCGGCCACCGCCAGCGGCCCCACCGCGCCGCCGTACTGCATCCAGCCGTCACGGCTGCCGAACGAGCCGGCGCGCATGCCCAGCTCCAGGCCTGAGATGTCCGCCGGCCCCTTGGTGACGATGTTGATGACGCCGGCATAGGCGTCCGCGCCATACAGCGCCGAGCCGGGACCGCGGATGACTTCGATGCGCGCGATGTTGGCCACCGGCAGGCCCGCCCACAACGTGCCGCGGTTGCCGATGAACATCGTCGTCATTGGCACGCCGTTGTAGAGCACCAGCGTCTGCGCATTGAACTCGCTGTAGATGCCGCGAACGATGTACAGCGGGTTGTAGCCCTGGTTGTTGCGGCCGACGTGGATGCCCGGCACGGTGGCCAGCACCTCGTCGATGTCGGTCGCGCCCATCATGGCGATGTCCTGCGCCGTGATCACCGTGGCGACTGCGGGCGCCCGGCGCAGCGCCTGCGGCGCACCGGTGGCGATGCTGATCATCGTCTTGTCGCCGTAGATCTGCGCCAGCTCCTCCTCCTCGCCTGGCGCCTGTGCGAGGGCGGCCGGCAGCCCTGCTGTCCAGCAGACGCCTCCCAGAATCACCAAGCCAAAGAAAGGTTTCATTGCCAGCTTCTCCCAGGTGGAGAGTGAGTCGGCGCGTATTGTGCTGTCGCCGTGGCGTGGTCGCGGGCCAGGCGAGCGGGACTGTGGCGCGATCATGAACTCTGGCCGCCCGCCGGACCTGCATGGGAACCAGGGCGGGACCGTCCGCATATTGCGACGCGTTCCGCCCGGCAGCGCATGCGGTGTATCCCTCGTGCGCGCGCGCCCAGCGAGGCTGGCGGTGGCATCGTGCACGACTTGCAGGTTTACCCGCGGGCTGCTCATGTGCAGGCCATGTACCGTTACTGAGCCCGGCCCATTGCCCTTGCATGGTTCCGCCCACCCGTCCCGGCGCTTACACACACCGTCCCCACTTGACTGAGCCCGGTTGCCCTACTCTCGCCACGCGCCGCGCCTTGTTGCGACAGGCCTTGGCCGGTGCCGTGGCGCTGGCCGGGGGCGGTGCTGCGTCGGCGGAGCTCGGGCGCTCGCTCGCCGTCGTCTACCCGGAGTTGGGCGAGCCCTTCCGCCAGGTCTTCGCCAGCATCCTCGGAGGCATCGAAGACAAGCTCGGCGGCCCGGTGGCCAGCTTTGCGATGGCCAGCAACGCCAACCCGGCCCAAGTTGCCGAGGACATCCGCAGGCGCGACCTGCAGGTGCTGATCGGCCTGGGCCGCGGCGGCATGCGCATTGCCAGCGCGATGGCAAGCGAGATGGCCGTGATGGTGGGTTGCGTGGTGTCGGTGCAGGAAGCCGAGGCGCGCAGCTTCCCTGTGCACACGCTGGCGCCGGACCCGGCCCTGATGCTGGCCCGCCTGAAACGCCTGCGGCCCGGCGCGCGGCGTGTGCACCTGGTGTACGACCCGCGCATGAATGCCTGGCTCATCAAACTGGCGCGCGAGGCGGCCCGTGCCGTGGGGCTCGAACTGCTGGCCCAGGAGGCCGCCGACCAGGCCGAGGCCTTGCGCGCCTACACCCAGCTGCTCGCCGCCGCTGACCCGGCTTGCGACGCGCTCTGGCTGCCGCAGGACCCGACCACCGTGGACGACAACGCCGTGCTGTCGCTCGTGCTCAGGGAGGGCTGGAGCCGCAACATCGCCATTTTCTCCAGCCACGTCGCCCATGTGAAGCGCGGTGCGCTGTTCTCGCTCTACCCCGACAACCGCGAACTCGGTCGCTCGCTCGCCACCTCCGCGCAACGCCTAGCCGCCGAGCCCAAGGCCGCCGTTGCCGGCGTGATGCCGTTGCGTCAGGCCCTGGCCGCGATCAACATTCGCACTGCGGCTCATCTGGGCATTGACGTGGCTGCCGTGCTAACGAGTTTTGACCTCGTCTTCCCCACCAGCTGAGATGCCATCCCGCCCCCTCGACAGCCAAGCGCCGGTCAGCGTCCTGCCCGGTGATGTGCCGCCGCCTGCGCCGCTGCCGCGGCCGTGGTTGCTGCGTGTCTATGTGCGCTCGCTGCGCGGGGGCTCGTTCCGCCGCAACCTGAGCATGGCCGCCGCGCTGGGTGGGTTGAGCCTGGCCCTGCTGATGGCTGCCGTCAACGCGTGGCAGGGCGGCCGGCAGGTGCGCGCCATGCTGCTGGAGCAGGGCGGGCGCGTGGCGGGCAACCTGGCGTCCAACAGCTCGCTGGCGCTGATCTATGCGGAGGCCGACAACGCCGAGGAGGCGGTGCGCGCATCGCTGAGCTTCCCTGACGTCACGGGCATCGAGATCCGCGACACCAAGGGCCGGACGCTGCTGGCCCTCGGGGCCGGGCGCGGCGGCCTGCCCGCAGCCTTGCCTCGGGCCCGCGCCGCCAGCGAGCCCTGGGTGGACGAAGAAACCGAAGACAGCTGGGCTTTCACCGCGCCGGTCTGGACGCGTCCCGAGCCCTCGCCCTTCGACGTCACGCTGCGCCCGGCCCAGTTGCTGGGACATGTGCGCGTCATTCAGAGCAAGGCGACGCTGCATCGCACCCAGGCCTCGCTCTTCATTGCCAACTTCGGCGTGGCGCTGCTGTTCGCGGCGCTCTTCCTGTTCGCCGTGCGCTACCTGGCGCTGCGCTTGACGCGGCCGCTGGTAGCCCTGTCCGACGCGATGGAGAAGGTCGAGCGCGGCGACAACGATGCCCGCGCGCCGGCCGGCGGCCCGCGTGACATCGCGGCCATGGCCCACACCTTCAATCGCATGATCAGCGCGTTGCAGGAGCGCGAGACCGAGCTGGGCGCCCACCGCGACCATCTGGAGGAACTGGTGCGCGCGCGCACGCTGGAACTCAGCGACGCCAAGGAACAGGCCGATGCCGCGAGCCGATCCAAGAGCACGTTCCTGGCCAACATGAGCCACGAGATCCGCACGCCGATGAACGCCATTCTCGGCATGTCCTACCTGGCCTTGCAAACCGGCCTCGACGCGCAGCAGCGCAACTACATCCAGAAGGCGCACGCCTCGGCCGAATCGCTGCTGGGCATCATCAACGACATCCTCGACTTCTCGAAGATCGAAGCCGGCAAACTGGACATCGAGTCGATTCCGTTCGAACTGGGCGACGTGGTGGAGAACGTGCTCAACGTGCTGAGCATGAAGGCCGATGAGAAGGGCCTGGAACTGCTGCTCGACATGCCGGCGCAAACGCTGACGGCGCTGGTGGGCGACCCGTCGCGGCTGGGCCAGGTGCTGCTCAATCTGGGGAACAACGCCGTCAAGTTCACCGACGCTGGAGAGGTCGTCTTGGCGGTGCAGGTGATCGAACAGGACGAGCTGTCGGCCCGCTTGCGTTTCGAGGTGCGTGACAGCGGCATCGGCATGAACCTCGATCAGCAGCAGCGGCTGTTCCAGCCCTTCATGCAAGCGGACGCCTCGACGAGCCGGCGCTACGGTGGTACCGGGCTCGGGCTGGCGATCAGTCGGCACCTGGTGCATCTGATGGGCGGTGAAATCGCCGTCGAGAGTGCACCCGGCCGTGGCAGTTGTTTCCACTTCGAATTGCACTTCGGTGTGCAACCGCGCGCCGCCGAGCAGCTGCCGCGGTCGAGCGGCGAGGCGTTGCACGGCACCCGCGCGCTGGTCGTGGACGACAACGCCACCGCGCGCGTCGTGATCAAGGCGATGAGCCAGGTGCTGGGCCTGCGGGTCGATACCGCCGCTGGCGGCGAAGAGGCGCTGCGGCGTGTGGAGCAGGCCGACGCAAACAACGCGCCGTACCAGTTGCTGCTGCTGGACTGGAGGATGCCCGGTATGGACGGGGTGGCCTGCATGCAGGCGCTGGCCGAACGGACGAGCTTGCGCCACCCCGCGCCGGTCGTGTTGATGACCACGGCCTTTGGCCGGGAAGAGATGCGGCAGCGCCTGGCCCAGCAGCAGTTGCATGTCGGTGCACTGCTGGCCAAGCCAGTCACGCCCTCCGCGCTGCTCGATGCCTGCACCACGGCTCTCGGACGCGCGCCCTTGGCCCCCATCCGCGACGCGCGGCGCAAAGAGGCCCGGCTCGACCATCGGGCGGCACTGGCCGGAGCCCACATCCTGCTGGTCGAGGACAACGCGATCAATCAAGAACTCGCGGTCGACCTGCTCAGCCGTGCAGGTGTCACCGTCAAGGTCGCCAGCGACGGGCAGCAGGCGCTGGACATGCTGGCCTGCGAGCGATTCGATGCGGTGCTGATGGATTGCCAGATGCCTGTCATGGACGGCTACGCCGCGACTCGGGCCTTGCGCCAGCAGCCGCAATGGCGAGCGTTGCCGGTGATCGCGATGACCGCCAACGCAATGGTCGGCGACCGCGAGGCCGTGCTCGCGGTGGGCATGAACGACCATGTCGCCAAGCCTATATCGGTCGACGAGTTGTTTGCCACCCTTGCAAAGTGGCTGAAGCCCGCCAATGCTGTTGCGGTGATCGACGACAGTCAGCGCACCGACGCCTTGGCGGCGTCGAACAAGATCGACAAGCATCAAGGACTGGTCAATGCGGGTGGAAACGAGCTTCTGTACCGCCGCATTCTGGCCCTGTTCCGCGACCATGAGGCCGACTTCGCGCAACGATTCCGCGCCGCCCTCGCCACCGGGGACGCCGACGCCGCGCTGCGCGCCGCCCATGACCTGAAGGCTGAGGCCGGCACGCTCGGCATGCGTGGGTTGGAGCAGGCTGCCGCCGCCCTGGAACGAGGCTGCATCGATGGCGCCGCCGGTGCCGACGATGCCGACCTGTTGCACAAGGTGTTGAACCAGCTTGACCAGGTCATGGACGAACTTCGGTTCGCGGAGGCCCTGCGCACCCCCTGATCGGGTGCTGGACAAGGGGCGCCCGCGGCAAGATAGGTGCTGAGCGGTCAGGCTCGGCGATCATCAGCCCGTAGGCGACGACCTCAGCGCCTGGGCACCGGACTGCTGCCGCCAGTTGTCGAAGAACGAAATAACGGGGAGTGGATAAGAACAGGGGGAGTGCTCGTGCGGCTACGCGCTCGTACCTCTGGAGAGCGAAAGTGCGGATAGCGTGCATGGAAGTGCGTTTGCAGACGATCGTCGAGCAGCGCCACACGAGCTTGCAGCAGGCACTGCGCGCCGTTGATCGACCGGCGCATCTGCCGTAGAGAAAAGGAAAAGTGTCCCAAACGTGACGGTAAATGTGTCACTCGGCGTTTGCTGGTTCGAGGGACCGGGCGCAAACCCTGGCGTGGCAAGCCTTTCGGCGGTTTGCAAAATAGATGTGTCACTGCGCGGGTGCCGCAAAGCAGAGCGAAGCAAAAGTGTCACTGCTGGCGCGCCTGTGAGGCGAGGCCGCGCAAGTGCACTTCTGCGCGCATCAAGGTGGGTGTCGTCCTGCCCGCGTAGCGAATGGCTGGGTGATGTCCCGCGGCATGCCTCGCTCTCACGGGGGACGGCCCACCCAGGTCTTGAAGCTGAAACGGTCCCGGCCTTTGCGCAGGCCATGCCGCCCTTGCCTCTGGCCTGACTCAGGACTCCAGGTTTTCGTGGTGCGCCACGGCACCATGCTTCCAGTACGCGGCGGCGCGGATGGCCTGCGCGGGGTGGCCTTTTTCGTCCACCAGCACACGGCGCAGCGTGGCCATCAGCCGCGCTTCACCGGCGCACCAGGCATAACCTTCGCCCGTCGGCAAGGCCAGGGCGCGCACGGCAGCCAGCAGCGTGTCGGCGTCGTCCACCCATTGCAGTTGCACCTGCGCTTTGCTGCGCAGCGCGCGGCGGTCGGCTGTGTCGGGCACCTGCAGCAGCACCAGCGCATGCGCACCGCTGGGCAGCTCTTCCAGCCGGCGGGCTATAGCGGGCAGGGCGGTTTCATCTCCCACCAGCAGGTGCCAGTCGCAGTCCAGCGGGATGATGAAGGAGCCGCGCGGCCCGCCTATGCGCACACGCTGGCCGGGCGCAGCCTGCGCCGCCCATTGCGCCGCGGGGCCGTCGCCGTGCAGCGCAAATTCCAGCGTCAGTTCGCGTGCGGCAGCGTCAAAGTGGCGCGGTGTGTAGTCGCGCATCACGGGTTCGGTGCCACCCAGGTCCAGCATCAGCTTCACGTGGTCGTCAAAGGACGCGCTGACAAAGTCAGCCAGCGTGTCGCCTTGCAGGGTGATGCTGCGCACATGCGGACTCAGCGCCTGCACGCGCACGACCTGCAGGTCGCGGCGCTTCAATTCGTGGCGCACACGTTGCACGCGGCGGGTGGAGGTGTGGTTGTCGACGGCGTTGTTCAAAGCAGAACCTGTGATTGATTGATAATGTCACCCATCATGCGCCAATCAGTTGATATTGTCAAACAACAAGGCAAAGCCGCGAAAGCGTCCAAAGCCGCCCCGACCTCGACCGCGGCCGCGTCCGCCAGCGACAGCCTGGAGCTGATCCACGCCGTCATGCATCTCTACCGCTCGCAGCAGTACCAGGCGCTGCGCGACGGGCTGCATGGCGTGACGCACATGGACAGCAAGGTCATGGGCTTCTTCCACCGCCACGCGGGGGCCACGCTCAGCGACCTGGCGCAGCACAGCGGGCGTGACAAGGCCCAGCTGGCGCGCCTGGTGGCAGGGCTGCGTGAACGCGGCTTGCTTGATGGTGAAGCCGACCCGGCCGACCGCCGCAGCGTGCGGCTCACGCTCAGCGCGCAGGGCCAGGCCCTGCAGCGTGCGCTGCACCAGCAGGCGCGGCAGCTGGCCGGCCAGGCCATGGCGGGCCTCAGCGCCGACGAGATGGCGCAGCTGCAGGCTTTGCTGGGCCGCGTGCACGACAACCTGGCGCCAAGTGCCTGAGTCCCGCGAACAGAGTTGCGAAGCTGGGCACCAAGAGCAAACACGCACGGCGACTGAGGAACGAACAATGACGGCACGCGTCAACATCTTCGTGGGGACTTTTGTGGTGGGCCTGCTCGCCAGCGCGGCAGCTGCCGCGCAAACGGTGGACGCGCGTGCGCCGGAAGCACCCTTGCTGCGGCTCAACGAGGCCATGATCCTGATGGACTACCAGGTTCTGCGTGTGGCTGGCGACAAGCCCATCGACCTGATGGGCTTCCATGTGCACAACAAGGTGGCCGACTGGCTGTACCTGGGCGCTGGTTTGTATGCGCCCCTGGTCAAGGGCGAATACGGGGGCTTCACGGCCTTCGACATCGGCGTCCACGCCTAGCAGCGGCTGACAGCCCAACTCTTTGCCGTGGCCGGCCTGTCGGCCAGCGGCTGTCGCCGGACGATGCCCGCCAGGCTGCCGAAGGGTCGGGCGAAAAGATGCTGACGGTGGTCTTCGACAACTTCCGCCAGCGCAACCCCGAAGGTTCGTTCAAAGGCAGCTTCAACATTGCTGACCTGCAGTACGCGCACTACTTCGCCCCCGACACCTTCTGGTATGCCGGCCTGGGCGTGGGCTACCGCGGCATGCCGCTGTACAACCAGGTGCTGGGGGGAGTCGGCCAGCGTTTCCCGCTGTCGCAGCGCATCACCCTGTACGGCCAGCTGGGCATTGGCTCGGGCGGGTACGCGCCCGAGAAGATCAACACCGACGCCGGGCTGCTGGTGTACCCCAGGGTCTGGGCGGAATACGCGTTGACCAAGGATCTGGGCTTGTCGCTTTCGGCCGGCTACCTGGTAGCCCCCAAGGGTTCGTCGAAGAACCTGTCCTTCGGCTTGGGGCTGACCCATCACATCCGCGTCAGCGATGGTCGCTCGCCTGGCCGCGACGCCAGCGACGGCGGCAGCCAGCCGACCTACCAAGCCTTCAGGGTCAGCCTGTTCCAGCAGACCGAGTCCGGCGTGCGTTTCCGCGATGTCGACCACGCCCGGCTGCAGATGATCGGCATCCAGGCCGACGCGATCATCAACGACCACTGGTACATCCCGCTGCAGGCCGCTGTGGCCTACAGCACCTACCTGGGCTACCCCGGCTATGGCGAACTGCTGGCGGGCATCGGCGTGCAAAGCCGGACCGACCGCGGTGACCGTTGGCAGGTGTTCGGCCAGTAGATGGCTGGTACCAATATCCATGGCCTGGCCGTGAAGGCGAGTGGCGGACTTCGCTACGGCTTGAACGACCGGACGGCGCTGCACCTGACCGCGGGCCGGGTCGTGGCCAGAAGTTCAGCCGGCAACCGCTTCATCGCGAACAGCCTGGGCCTGGGCCTGGACTACCGCTTCTCGATTCCTGCATGGTGACAGGCCGAGAGGCCACCATTCGCGCCCTGGTGGCGTCAGGCGCGGTAGCCGGGGTCCTTGGCGTCCACCAGGCGCTGCAGCGCCGCGAAGCCGTCTTCACCGGCGCCGTAGCGTGGGTCGAAGTTGAGCGCGTCGCGCACGCAGCCTTCCAGCACCGGCACGGGAATCGGCCGCAGCGCGCCCTTGCCTTGTGAGGCCAGCTGCACCTCACACGCACGCTGCAGCACCCACAGGTAGGCGAAGGCCTGCGCGACGGTCGTGCCGATCACGACGGGCCCATGGTTGCGCAAGAGCAGCACCGGTTTCCCGCCCGCGCTGGCCAGGATGCGCGCCCCCTCTTCGCTGTGCACCGTGATGCCTTCGAAGTCGTGGTACGCGACCTTGCCCCACAGCTGTGCGGCGTAGAAGTTGGTGAAGGAAAGGCCTTCTTCCAGGCAGCACACGGCCATGGTGGGCGTCGTGTGCACGTGCATCACGCAGTGCGCGTCCGGCAGCGTGGCGTGGATGGCGCCGTGGAAGGTGAAGCCCGCCGGGTTGATGGGCCAGTCGCTGTGGCCGATGATGTTGCCGGCCACGTCCACCTTCACCAGATTGGACGCCGTGACCTCGCTGTAGTGCAGGCCGAAGGGGTTGACCAGGAACTGGTCGGCCGTGCCCGGCACGCGCAGCGACAGGTGGTTGTAGATCAGCTCGGTCCAGCCCAGGTGGTCGAAGATGCGGTAGGCGGCGGCCAGCGTCACGCGGGCTTCCCACTCTTCGGCGCTGAAGCGGGTGGGGCGGTCGAAGGCTTGGCGGGGCATGGTGGCGTTCCTGAAGCGAATCCTCAAACGAAGCGGAAAGACACGGTGCCCAGCGGCCCATAGTCCGCGTGCAGCGTGTCACCGGCCACCGCCGGTGTGGGGCGCGTGAAGCTGCCGGCCAGCACCACGTCGCCAGCGTTCAGGCCCTCACCATGCGGTGCAATCTTGTTGGCCAGCCAGGCCACACCCGTGGCCGGGTGGTTCAGCACTGCGGCGGCCAGGCCCGTCTCTTCGATGACGCCGTTCTTGAACAGCATGGCGCCCACCCAGCGCAGGTCCACCGCATCGGGCCGCACTGGACGGCCACCCAGCACGATGCCGGCGTTGGCCGCGAAGTCGCTGATGGTGTCGAAGACCTTGCGCATGGCCTTGGTGTCGCGGTCGAACTGCTCGATGCGTGCGTCGATGATCTCGATGGCGGGGCACACGTAGTCGGTGGCGGCCAGCACGTCGGTCAGGGTCACGCCGGGGCCGCGCAGCGGCTTGGCCAGGATGAAGGCCAGTTCCACTTCGATGCGCGGCGCGATGAAGCGGCTGATGGGGATGTCGCCGCCTTGTTCGAAGAACATGTCGTCCATCAGCGGCGCGCAGTCGGGCTCGTTGATCTGGCTGGACAGCTGCATGGCGCGCGACGTGAGGCCGATCTTGCGGCCCTTGACGACACGCCCGTCGGCCTTCTCCAGCGCGACCCAGGCGCGCTGGATGGCGTAGCCGTCCTCGATGCTCATGGCAGGGTGGCGCTTGGAGAAGTGGCGCACTTGCGTGCGGCTCTTGCGCGCGTCGTAGAGCTCTTTGGCCAGCGCTTGGATGATTTCTTGCGGGAGCATCGCTTCAGCCCTGTTTGTTGAAGTGCGCGTGCAGGTTGCCGAACTTGGCGTCGAAGACTTCCGGTCCTTCGTCCACTTGAAGCGTCAGCCCCACCAGCCGCTTCGCCAGCACGGGCGCAAAGTGCGCCTTGGCCGCGTCCGTGGCGGCTTGCCCGGCCGCCTGTTGTGAGGCACTGCTGCGGCCACGCGCCATGCGGATGTTGATCCAGCAGAAGGCCATGTCAGCGGAGCTGTCCGCCACCGCAAAGTGCGGCGCCGGATAGGCGAAGACGCGGATGCCACCCAGTGGGAACACGGGCTTGCCGGTCTCGTCGCAAGCGCCCTGCATGGCGGTGGCCAGGCTGTGGCACAAGGCCGTCATGTCGGTCTCGGCTTCCAGGTTGGATGTGTACAGGACGACGGCGTGCGGCATGGCGCTTTTCCGGTGACGTTCTACAGGCGGGTGGCGACGGCGGTGTAACCGTCAGCCGATGAAGCCACGGCCTTGGGGATGGCGCGGCCGTCTTGCGGCGTGACGGGCAGCACCACGTTGATCTGTCCGGTTCCGCTGGCGCCAAAGTAGGGCGTCACGACTTCCGCCTGGCCGTCATACGCGCTCCAGCCCAGGGCGCCCAGCAGCATGGCCGTGTCGTGCATGAAACCTTCGCCATGGCCTTTGGCGGCGTATTCCGGCAGCATGGCGCAGAAGTCGGCCCACTGGCCTTGCTGCCACATCTGCACCACCCGCTGGTCCAGCTGTTCCAGGAAGGGGCTCCAGATCTTGAAGGCGTATTCCGGTGCCAGGCCGTTCTGCGCGAAGCGGTGGCTGAGCGAGCCGCTGGCGAAGAAGGCCACTGTGCCGTCGTAGTGGTCCTCGACCGCGCGGCGGAAGGCCCAACCCAGGCGTGCGCTGTCGTTCAGGTAGTGCGCCATGCACAGCGCCGACACCGAGACGACCTTGAAGTGCTGGTCGGCGTTCATGTAGCGCATGGGCACCAGGCTGCCGTACTCGGGCCCCAGCGTGGTGGCGTCGTGGGCCAGGGTTTCGACGCCCATGTCGCACGCAGCCTTGGCCAGCAGCCGGCCCAGCGCCGGGTTGCCGGGGAATTCGTAGCCCATGTTGGCAATGAAGTGCGGCAGCTCGTTGCTGGTGTACAGGCCCTTGAAATGCGGTGCGCAGTTGACGTGGTAGTTGGCGTTGACCAGCCAGTGCGTGTCGAACACCACGATGGTGTCCACACCCAGTTCGCGGCAGCGGCGGCCAATCTCGACGTGGCCGTTGATGGCGTCTTGGCGTGTGCCCTTGCGCGGGCCGTCCAGCTCGCTCAGGTACATGCTGGGCACGTGGGTGATCTTGGCGGCGAGTGCGAGACGTCCCATGTCAGTGGCCCAATGTGTTGTGAGCCGTCCGCTTGCGACCCGTTGCAGTCGTTCGTTCTTGGTGGCGTTGCGGGCCAAGGCCGCCGGGTACCGGGCTCCGCTCATGTCCCCCGGCTCTGGCCACTTGGCAGTGTCCAGACCCTCCTCCTTTACTTCGCTGCGCCCGGTACCCAACGCCCTCGGCCTGCCACCACCGTGGCGTGCATGCTGTTGGCGCGCCACCAGTGGTGCCAGAGCGGGCGATTGGGGTGCCCTGCGGAGCGAAGTAAAGGAGGAGCCCCAGCTTGCGCAGCAAGTTGGGGCGGGGGACATGAGCGCAGCGGGGCACCCCAAGCGCACGCGACCGCCACAACAACGCGAACGACCGCAACGGGCCGCTAGCAGCCAGCCCCAACTGCGAACTCGAGAGTGTCATGTCACGCGCCCCAGTGCGGGATGTGGTGCGAACCCAGCGACACCGCCACGTTCTTGGGTTCCAGGAAGACCTCGTAGCTCCAGGTGCCGCCTTCGCGCCCCGTGCCGCTGGCCTTGGTGCCGCCAAAGGGCTGGCGCAGGTCGCGTACGTTCTGGCTGTTGACGAAGCACATGCCGGCCTCCACGGCGGCGGCCACGCGGTGCGCGCGGCCGATGTTTTCAGTCCACACGTAGCTGCTCAAGCCATATTGAATGTCGTTGGCCTTCGCAATGGCGTCGGCTTCGTCGTCAAACGGGATCAGGCAGGCCACGGGTCCGAAGATCTCGTCCTGTGCAATCTTCATGCGGTTGTCGACATCGGCAAACACCGTGGGCCGCACGAAGTTGCCACGTTGCAGATGCGCCGGCAAGTCGGGCTGCGACAGGCCACCGCACAGGAGCGTGGCACCTTCCTTCGGTCCCAGTTCGATATAGCTGCGCACCTTGGCCAAGTGGGCTTGGCTGATCATCGGCCCGATGAGGGTCTTCTCGTCCAGTGGGTCACCCACCGTGATGCGCTTTGCGCGCTCCGCGAACTTGGTGGCGAAGTCGGCATAGATGCTCTTTTGCACCAGGATTCGGCTGCCCGCCGTGCAGCGTTCACCGTTGTTGCTGAAGATCATGAAGACGGCCGCATCCAGCGCACGTGCCATGTCGGCGTCGTCAAAGATCACGAAGGGGCTCTTGCCGCCCAGCTCCATGCTGAACTTCTTCAGACCCGCCGCCTGCACGATGCGGTTGCCTGTGGCCGTGCTGCCGGTGAAGCTGATGGCGCGCACGTCGGGGTGCCGGCACAGCGCTTCACCGGCGTCCTTGCCGTAGCCGTGCACGATGTTCAGCACGCCGGGTGGGATGCCGGCTTCCAGTGCCAGTTCACCCAGGCGCGCGGCGGTGAGCGGACTCAGCTCGCTCATCTTCAGCACCGCCGTGTTGCCGAAGGCCAGACACGGCGCCACCTTCCACGTGGCGGTCATGAAGGGCACGTTCCAGGGGCTGATCAGCGCGCACACACCCACCGGGTGGAACAGCGTGTAGTTCAGGTGCGTGGGCGTGGGGTAGGTGTGGCCGTCGACACGCGTGCACATCTCGGCGAAGTAGTAGAAGTTGTCGGCCGCGCGTGGAATCAGCTGCTTGCCGGTCTGCGCGATGACTTGGCCGGTGTCCATGGTCTCGGTGCGCGCGATCTCGGGCACATGGGCGGCGATCAGGTCACCCAACTTGCGCACCAGGCG
>JANOAM010000587.1:0-18178 GCA_031411215.1 Betaproteobacteria bacterium | reverse complement strand
CCGTCCTGCGGCAGCGCGTCCGTGCCCTGGTAGCCGGTGACGATGCGCGCCGGCACGTCCATGGCGCGCATCACCACCACGTAGGCGCTGGCGAAGTGTTCGCAGAAGCCCAGCTTGCGGTCCAGCCAGAACTCGTCGATGGCATCGCCGCCGCCGGCCTGGCCGCTCGATTGGCCATACAGACCTGGCTCCAGCGTGTAGATGAACTCACCCGTGCGGATGTGCTGCAGCACGGCCTGGGACAGGGCGCGTGCGTCGGCGCCTGCCAGATCGGGCCGGGCCCGCAGTGCGGCGGCCCACTGCAGCGTGCGCGGGTTGGCGTTGGGCGGCAGGTCCACCAGGTCGCGCAGGCCCAGCACGTCTTCCTTCGGGCCGTGGCGGTGGTTCAGCCAGGCGGACGCTTCCACGCGCACACGCTCCAGCACGGGGCGGTCGGTCTGCCACTGGCCGTCGCTGCGGTGGGTCAGCAGCCAGCCTTCCACCTGCGGTGCGGCGCCGGGGCGGTCGGGTGTCATCTCCAGCAGCGGCAGCAGCGGCAGCTGGCTGGGCTCCACGGTAATTTCGTAGCGCAGCGCGCTGCCACTCACTTCAAGGTCCAGGCGCGGGCGCTGTGCGGCGGGGAAACGCGGCACCAGGCGTGTCCATTCACGGCCGTCAAAGCTGCTGAGGACCGGGCCGCGGAAGTACAGCTGCTCGGGCGCCGGCACGGGGCCCAGGAAGCGCAGGCGCAGCGCGATGCTGTCGTCTTCGGCGATGCTGGCCACGCCACCCAGGCGCAGGCTTCCCGACAGGCCTGTGCGGCCCTGTGCGTCCTGCGGCAGGCCCCACAGCGGGCCTATGCGCGGGAACAGCACAAACAGCAGCACCATCACCGGCACGCCCAGCAGCGCGGCCTTTGCGGCCACACGACCGGCGCGCCACAGGGGCGGCCGGCCCACGGGCATGTGGGCCAGCACCAACGCGGTCAAGAGGCCCCACACCGCGCCCAGCAGCCACAGGCCTGTGGCCAGCGACTGCGAATAGAGGAAGTGCGTCAGCACCAGGAAGAAGCCCAGAAAGAAGACCACCAGCGCGTCGCGCCGGGCGCGCAGTTCCAGCGTCTTCAGCGACATCAGCACCACCAGCAGCGTGATGCCGGCCTCCTTGCCCAGCAGCGTGCGTTCTGCCCACAGGGTCAACGCAGCCGCCATGATCAGCACCCCGCTGATCAACCAGCGGCTGGGCAGCGCCGCGCCGGTGAGCGCCAGGCGGGCGCGCCAGCCCAGCAGAGCGATGGTCATGACGGCGCACCAGGTCGGCAGGTGCAGCAGATGCGGGCCGACGGTCCAGGCGATGACGGCCAGCTGGAACAACGTGTCGCGCGCCTCGCGCGGTGTGTGCGACAGGCGTTCGGCGAGGCGGGTTTTCCAGTTCATGCGCGACAGTTCACGAGTGCACCTGCGCCAAGGCGTCCAGCGACGCCCGCCGGTGGCCTTCGCCATGCTGCGGCATCAGTTCCACGCCGGGCAGGCGCAGTCCGCAGTCCAGACCTTCGCGGTGCGCCAGCAACACCCAGGCGGCCAAGCGTGACAGGCGCTGTTCGGTGTCACCACCGGTCGCCTCCGCCCAGTCCAGCCAGAGTGAACGGCTGGCCGTGCCGGCCGTGTCGCGGCTGACCATTTCACCGCTGCGCGCCACCTTTTTCCACGCCACCTGGCGCATGGAATCGCCACGCCGCCAGGGGCGCACGCCGTCCAGTTCACTGCCGGTGGCATGCGGACGCGCACGTTCGTCGCCCGGCGCGGCGGCCGAATTGGGCAAGGGCGGCGGCGGTTGTTCGGGCCGTGGCCAGGCCAGGGCGCGGGCTTCGGGTCGCCACACCGTCCAGGCGCGAAACAGGCCGAAGGGGAAGTTGGTCTCCAGCACCAGCACGGGCACGGCGTGCCAGCCGCGGTGCCCGGGTACGAAGCTCAGGTGCGCCTGGCCCTGACCGCCGGCGGCCGCGTCGCACCAGGCGTCGGCCGCGCCGAAGTGTTTGCGGTCTTCAAAACGCAGCGCCAGGCCATGGCGTTCGCGGCCCGGATTGCTGACCACCACGTCCAGCAGCACCGGGTCGCCGGCAAAGCCGGGCTGCAGGGCCTTCAAGTGCAGCGTCAGCCCACGCAGGTTGCCGTGGGTCAGGTGCATGGAGACGACACCTGCGCCCATCAGCAAAAAGGTCAGCGCAAAGCCGAGGTTCAGCTGGTAGTTGATGGCCGCCAGCAGCATCACCAGCATCGTGCCGGCGAAGGTGAAGCCGGCGCGTGTGGGCAGGATGTAGATGTTGCGCTGGCCCAGCTCCCAGGTGTCAGTGAGCGGCAGGCGGTTTTTCCACCACTGGCGGAAGCGCGCTTGAGGAGACCAGGCGCTCGCGAGCGAACCAAGCGGCCGCCGCGGATCCGGCTTTGCCGGTCCGCCAGCGGCGCCCCCCTGGGGGGGAGCGCCAGAGGCGCTCCGGGGGGGGGTCACGGTATCGGGGTGGCCTCGACCATGGCACGAACCTGCTCCACCGCGCCACGGCCCGCGCCCGCCACTGGCACCAGCCGGTGCGCCACCGCCTGCGGCAGGATGGCCTGCAGGTCGTCAGGCGACACATAGTCGCGGCCGGCCATCAGCGCACGCGCCTTGGCCACCCGCAGCGTGGCAATGCCGGCCCGTGGCGACAGCCCCTGCAGGAACCAGGCGCCGGACCTGGTGGCGGCAATCAGCACCTGCAGGTAGTCCAGCAACGGGGGCGCGGCGCGTACAGCCAGCACGGCTTTCTGCGCGGCCTGCAGTTCGGCGGGGTTCATGACCGGCTGCAGCTGCATGGCCGCGTGGCGGCGGTCACCTCCCATCAGCAGTTCGCGTTCGGCCGCGCGGTCCGGGTAGCCCAGGGTGATGCGCAACAGGAAACGGTCGAGCTGGCTTTCCGGCAGCGGGTAGGTGCCCAGTTGGTCGCTGGGGTTCTGCGTGGCGATGACGAAGAAGGGCGAGGGCAGGGGCCGCGTCTGGCTGTCCACACTGACCTGCTGTTCTTCCATCGCTTCCAGCAGCGCGCTCTGGGTTTTCGGGCCGGCGCGGTTGATCTCGTCGGCCAGCAGCACTTGCGCAAACACCGGGCCTGGATGAAAGACGAAGGCATCCTTGGCACGTTCAAACACGCTGACGCCGATCAGGTCGCTGGGCATCAGGTCGGCGGTGAACTGCACACGGCGGAAGTCCAGACCCAGGCTCACGGACAGCGCATGAGCCAGCGTGGTCTTGCCGACGCCCGGCACGTCTTCGATCAGCAGGTGGCCGCCGGCCAACAAGCACGCGATGCTGTCTTCCACCTGGGCACGCTTGCCGACGACGATGGTGCTGATCTGGTCCGCCAGCCTTGCCACTTGTGACGTGATCTGCCGGGTGAGGTTTTGGTCCATCAAAAGGACCATACCCGAAAAGTGTCGGCGACAATTCCACGATGAGCACCCAGTTCTACAGCCATCCCGCTTGCCGCCTGCACGACATGGGCGTGGGCCACCCCGAATGCCCACAGCGGCTGGACGCCATCAACGACCACATCCTGGCCACCGGCCTGGACGTGGCCCTGGACTTCCGCGAAGCGCCTGCGGTCACGGCCGAACAGATAGAGCGCGCCCACAGCACGCACTACCGCACCGAGATCATGGATGTGCTGCAACAGGTGCAAGACGCTGGCAAGCCCCGTGCGCTGGACCCGGACACCATGGCCTGCCCCGGCACCCTGGCCGCCGCGCTGCGTGCCGCAGGGGCGGCCGTGGCCGCGACGGACGCGGTCATCGCTGGCCGCGCCAGCAATGCCTTCTGCGCCGTGCGCCCGCCTGGCCACCACGCCACGCGCGACGAGACCATGGGCTTCTGCTTCTTCAACAACGTGGCGATTGCCGCGCGCCATGCGCTGGACGTGCACGGCCTGAAGCGTGTCGCCATCGTCGACTTTGACGTGCACCACGGCAACGGCACCGAAGACATCATCGCTGGTGATGAACGTGTGCTGATGGTCAGCTTCTTCCAGCACCCGCTGTACCCCTACAGCGGCGCCGTGCCCAAGGGCACGAACATGGTCAACGTGCCGGTGCCGCCCTACACCCGCGGCGCGGCGGTGCGTGAGGCCATCCAACAGCAGTGGCTGCCCGCGCTGGAGGCCTTCAAGCCGGAGATGGTCTTCATCAGCGCCGGCTTTGACGCCCACCGCGAAGACGACCTCGGCCAGATGGCCCTGGTCGAAGACGACTACGCGTGGATCACGCGCCAGCTGATGGCCGTGGCCGACAAACACGCCCAGGGCCGCATCGTCAGCAGCCTGGAAGGCGGCTACTGCCTGTCCGCGCTGGCACGCAGCGTGGCGGCGCATGTGCGTGTGCTGGCTGGGGTGGCCTGATTCCAAACCCGTTGATTTCAAGCCCGTTGATTCAACCTGTTCCCCTGACTCCATGACCCGTGCCCTTTCGGCCGAAGAACTCGGCCAGCTGCTCCATGCCCTGATGCGCCCCACGGCGCTGGTGGAACTGGGTGTGTTCCTGGGTTGCCTGCTCGTGGCCTGGCTGGTGGTGCGCCTGCTGCGCGGTGGGGCGGTGCTGCCAGGCTCCATCTGGTTTGGCGACCGCATCGTGGACGGTGTGCTGTTCCCCGTGGTGGCCCTGCTGCTGGCGCTGATGGCGCGCTGGGTGCTGGCGGACCTTCTGCCAAACGTGGTGCCGATAGCGGTGTTCAAGCTCGTGGTACCGGTGCTGATGTCGCTGGCCATCATCCGGCTCACCGTGCGCGTGCTGCAGGCCACGTTCCCGGGCTCCGGCCTGATGCGTGTGGTGGAGCGCAGCGTCAGCTGGGTGGCGTGGATCGCCGTGGTGCTGTGGATCACCGGCGTGCTGCCGCTGATGCTGCAGGAACTGGACCAGATCACCTGGAAGATTGGCAGCACCAAGATCAGCGTGCGCAACCTGCTGGAAGGCACGGTGACTGCGGTGGTGGCGCTGCTGCTGTCGCTGTGGGTCAGCTCGCTGCTGGAGTCACGCCTGCTGCAAGGCGCCACGGACAACCTGGGCATCCGCAAGATGGCAGCCAACGCGCTGCGTGCGGTGCTGCTGTTCGTGGGCCTGATGTTTGCGCTGTCGGCCGCGGGCATCGACTTGACGGCATTGGGTGTGCTGGGTGGCGCCCTGGGCGTGGGCATCGGCTTCGGCCTGCAGAAGCTGGCGGCCAACTACATCAGCGGTTTTGTCATCCTGGCCGAACGCAGCATGCGCATCGGCGACATGGTGAAGGTGGATGGCTTTGAAGGCCGCATCACCGACATCAGCACGCGCTACACGGTGATCCGTGCGCTCAACGGGCGCGAGAGCATCGTGCCCAACGAGATGATGATCACGCAGCGGGTGGAGAACTCGTCTTTGGCCGACCCCAAGGTGCAGATGAGCACCACCGTGCAGGTGGCCTATGGCACGGACCTGGACACGCTCATGCCCAAGTTGGTCGCCGCCGTGACCCTGGTGCCGCGTGTGCTGCCTGAGCCCGGCCCCGCCGTGCTGCTGTCCAGCTTTGCCGCTGATGGCCTGGAGCTGACCGTGGCGTTCTGGATCAACGACCCGGCCAATGGCCAAGGCAGCGTGCGGTCTGACGTCAACCTGGCGCTGCTGCGAACGCTGAACAGCCTGGGTGTGGAGATCCCCTTCCCGCAACGTGTGCTGCGGCGGGCTGCGGGGTAAAGTCCGCGCGCCTTGAACCTGTCCGTGAACGCGCCCCTGAACCCGATCGCCCGTGCCCGCCGCTGGATGTCGCCGCTGCACGCCGTGGTGCTGGCGGCGCTGCTGCTGGCGGCGCAAGGGCTCGGGCTGGCCCACCGTGCGCTCCACGGCGGCGGCACGCAGGGACAGGTCACCAGCGCCTGGCTGGATCAGCACGAGGCCGGCAGCGCGGACTGCCGCCTCATCGACCAGCTCGGCCATGCCGACCTGGCCTTCGGCAAGCAGGCGTTCCCGCCCTGCCTGCCCACACCTGCGGCGGCCTCGGCCGCGCGGGTGCAGCCGCTGCCGCGTGCGACGCCGGCTGCGGCCTACAGCGCACGTGCGCCCCCAGCGCTGACGGTCCTGCACGCCTGAGCGTGCATCCACGCCGTCATTCCTGAATCCCTTTGTGGGCCGGCCACGCGTGAGCGTGTGCTTCGGCCCTTGGAGCGCATTGCATGTTCTCGTTCAAAGCCCTTCACGCGGGCTGGCCCCTGGCCGCCGCTTGCTCGATCCTTCCCTCCATCGCCCACGCGCAAGCCCAGGTTCAGCCCCAAGCGATTGCACAGACCGTCGTCATCACCGGCAACCCACTGGGCCGCGACACGCTGGCGCAGCCCACTGCCGTGCTGACCGGTGACGGTCTGGCCCAGCGCCGCGCCGGCACGCTGGGCGAAACGCTGGAGTCCGTGCCCGGCGTCAGCGCCACGGGCTTCGGCCCCAACAGCAGCCGGCCGGTGATCCGCGGGCTGGACGGAGACCGCCTGCGTCTGCTGGACAACGGAGGTGCATCGGTCGACGCGTCTTCGCTGAGCTTTGACCACTCGTCCGCCACCGACCCGCTGGTGGCCGAGCGCATAGAAGTGCTGCGCGGCCCTGCCGCCTTGCTCTACGGCGGCAGCGCGGTGGGCGGTGTGGTCAACACCATCGACAACCGAATCCCGCGGCTGGGCTTGTCGGGGTTGGGCGGCCGGGCAGAACTGCGCCTGGGCGGTGCCGCCAACCAGCGCGCCGGCGCGGCCGTGGTGGAGGGTGGCGCGGGGAATCTGGCCTGGCACGTGGACGCGCAATCACGCGACGCGTCTGACCAGCAGGTGCCGCTCTACACACCCGTGGCCGACGGCACGGCGTTGTACCCTGCGCGGCGAGTACGCAACTCGGCCGCGCGTTCGCAGGGTGGTGCGCTGGGTGCGTCCTGGGTGTCGGGTGAGGACTACGCGGGCCTGTCGGTGGAGACCGCCAGCCAGCACTACGGCACCACGGTGGAGCCGGATGTGACCATCCGGATGCAGCGCGACCGCATTGCCACCGCCGGCCGCTGGAGCTTTCAAAGCGGCGGGCTGGCGGAGCTGACGGCGCAGGCCAGCCACACACGCTACGAACACCAGGAAGTGGACGGCGACGGCAGCGTGGGCACGACCTTCCGCAGCGGTGGCAACGAAGGCCGGGTGCAGTTGCGGCAGCGCGCGCTGCCGCTGGGCGGCGGTGAGTTGCAGGGTGTGCTGGGCCTGCAGGTCGAGACGCTGCGCTTTTCTGCGCTGGGCGACGAAGCTTTCGTCCCGGGCACCAACACCCGCAGCACCGCGCTCTTCACGCTGCAGGAGTGGCGGCAGGGTGTGTTCAGTGTCAGCGCTGGTGGGCGGTTAGAACAGGTGCGTGTGGCTTCCGATGGCGACACTGATGCCAGCGCAGCACGCTTCGGTGCGGCACAGGAACGACGCTTCACACCAGGCAGTCTGGCGCTGGCGCTGAAGGCCGAACCGGCTGCGGGCTGGCAGCTGAGCCTGTCCGCCGCACGTACCGAACGTGCGCCGACCTTCTACGAGCTGTACGCCAACGGCCTGCATGTGGCCACGGCGGCTTATGAGCGCGGCGACACCACGCTGGGCGCCGAACGCAGCCGCCATGCCGAGGTGGGTGTGGCCTGGCGGTCGGCCCACGCCGGTTTCAGCGCCCAGCTGTTCCGCACGGACTTTTCGCGCTACCTGGCGCTGGACGCCACCGGTGTGCTGATTCAGGTGCCCGGCGACGCCGGTGACCCACCGCGCGACGTGCCCGAATACGCCTTCCGCGCCGTACGTGCGCGCCTGGGCGGCGGTGAGGTGGAAGCCCATGCGCGGCTGCTGGAGCAGGGCGCATTCACGCTGGACTGGCGCGGCAGCGCCGACAGTGTGCGCGGCAGCGACCTGGACGCGAACCAGCCCTTGCCGCGTCTGGCCCCCTGGCGCGCCCGCATGTCGCTGGTCGCCCACGGTGCGTCATGGCAAGCCGGTGCAGAACTGCACCACCATGCGGCGCAAACGCGTGTGCCCAGCACCGACGCGGCCACCGCGGGTTACACCCTGCTGGACCTGTGGGCGGGGGCGACCTTGCCGGTGGCCGGTGCACCGCAGCTGCTGGTGAAACTGGGCAATGCCACCAATCAACTGGCCTACAACGCCAGCACAGTGGCCACCATGCGTGGCCTGTCGCCCCTGCCGGGGCGTGCGCTGTCGCTGGTCCTGCGCGCGGCGTTCTAGTGGCGAATCGGAATCAGGGGGCCAAGCGCTCGCGCACCCAGGCGTTGCCTTCGGACCCGGGCTGCAGCCGGTAGCGCAGCCGGTCATGCAGGCGGCTCTTGCGCCCTTGCCAGAACTCCCAGCGGTCCGGCACCAGGCGGTAGCCGCCCCAGTGCGGCGGCCGCGGCGGGTTCATCAGGTGCAGGGCCGCGGCCTTGGCAGCACCGGCCACCAGCACGGCTCGTGAGCTGATCACCTGGCTCTGCGGGCTGGCCCAGGCGCCCAGGCGCGAATCCAGCGGGCGGGTGGCGAAGTAGGCGTCGGACTCTTCCGCGCTGGTCTTCTCCACGCGGCCTTCGATGCGCACCACACGTTCCAGCTCCACCCAATGGAACTGCAGCGCAGCGAAGGGCAGGTGGGCCAATTCCTGGCCTTTGCGGCTGGCGTAGTTGGTGTACCAGACGATGCCGCGTGCGTCGAAGCCCTTGATCAGCACGATGCGGGAAGACGGCCGCCCGTCTGCGCCCACCGTGGCCAGGGTCATGGCGTTGGGCTCAGGCAATTGCGCCTTCAGCGCCTGGTCCAACCAGCGCTGGAACTGCAGCAGCGGGTCGGCCGCGGACGCGGCTTCGTCGAGTTCGTCCTTCTCGTAGCTCTTGCGCAGCGCGGCGATGTCCATGGTGCGCATTCTAGGAAGCTGGGCCAGCAAGCGCCGCGCTTGAAACCGGGCGTAACCGTCGCGGGCACGACGTGTGCAGCCGGGGAGCATCCCTTACGGGGATAGCCGTAAGTGAACGCCCCACTGGTGACCGGGGGGTGGCGTCGCCATTCTGTGCGGCAAGGAGGACAGCCCACGTTGGGTGATGGGCTGCCAGGACAAGATGCGTTTGCGTCCCACCATCATCGTGCCGGCTGCTGGCCGCGGCAGCCGCTTTGCCGGCGCGCAGCACAAGCTGGAGCAGCCTTTTGAAGGCAGCACGGTGCTGGGCACCACCGTGCGCCACGCCATCGAGACACAACTGTCCGTGCTGGTGGTTACCACCGAGGCCCTGGCCCCACTGGCCGCGCAGCAACTGGCCACACGCGACGTGCTGGTGCTCAGCGCGGGCGAAGCCGCACGGGGCATGGGCTACAGCATCGCCGCGGGCGTGGCGGAACGGTCTGGTGCCACCGGCTGGCTGGTGCTGCCCGCCGACATGCCCTTGCTGCGCCCCGGCACGCTGCTGGCCGTGGCGCAGGCGCTGGACGAACACCCTGTTGTCTACGCCCAGTACAAGGGCCGCCGCGGTCACCCGGTGGGCTTTGCCGCCGAGTTGTATTCGGAGCTGATCCAGGTCGATGGTGACGACGGCGCACGCCGTGTCGTGGCCCGCTACCCCGCGTTTGGTGTCGATGTCGACGATCCCGGCACTCTGCTGGACGTGGACACCGAAACCGACCTGGCCACGCTGCGCAAGTTCACGCCAGTGCCTTCGGGCCCGAAGTAGCGCCGGGCTTCGGCGGGCTTCAGCGGGCTTCAGATCAGGCCCTGGTGCCTTGCCAGGTTCATCAGCCTTTCGATTTCCCGGTCGCGCACGCCGCGTTCGCGCAGCGCCACGGCGGTTTCCGCCAGGTACTGCAGCGTGGTGCCGTAGCGGCCACGGGCGTGGCGCAGGATGTGCACCATGTCCTCGTCGGGCAGGCGTGGCAGGCAGGCGGGGCTCTTGCGGCTGAGCGTGAAGGCCAGGGCCACCACAGGCCCGTGCGGCGTCTGGCAGGGCAGCAGGCGCGCGTCGTAGACGCCGGTGGGTTGTTCGCGCGCCCACAGGCGCTCCAGTTCCTGGTCCAGCCGCGCCGGGTGCATGCGGTAGACGGCGCCGCGGCAGGCGCCACCGGGCAAGAGCGCAAACACCAGGCCTGGCTGCTCCGGCGTGCCTCGGTTGACGCGCGAGCGCATGCGCAAGGCCCGGTGCCAGCCGCGCAGCAGGGCGGTGCGGTGTTCCACGGCGTCGAACTCCGGCCGCCACAGCAGCGACGCATAACCGAACACCCAGTGTTCACCGTGACCCAGCCACTGTCTGCGCAGGTGGCGCAACTGTTCCGCAGGGTCGCGCAGGACCAGGGCTTGGTGGCGTGGTTCGTGCATGTCCCCAAGCATCGCACGAGCTTGCGGGCGTGCTGAACTCGTCACCTGCGCTTGTGTTGACGGTGTAACTCGGTTACGCAAGAATTGACCTCACAGTTACAGCCCAGGAGGCTGCCGCGCAATGACCACGCCAAGCCCGACCACGCCACACCCGACGCTGCATGCCGTCACCCAGCGCATACGCGAGCGCAGCGCGGTCATACGCAGTGCCTATCTGGCGCGCGTGGACCGGCTGGTCAACCGCGCGCCCGGCGCAGAACGTCTGGGCTGCGCCAACGTGGCGCATGCCTTCGCCGCGCTGCCCGGCAGCGACAAGCTCCGCGTCGTCGCGGAGAAGGCGCCCAACATCGGCGTGGTGACGGCCTACAACGACATGCTGTCGGCCCACCAGCCCTACGAAAGCTACCCGGCGCTGATCCGCGACGAAGCGCGCCGCCTGGGCGCCACGGTGCAGGTGGCCGGTGGTGTGCCGGCGATGTGCGACGGCGTCACGCAAGGCCTGCCCGGCATGGAACTGAGCCTGTTCAGCCGCGACACCATCGCCATGGCCGCGGCGGTGGCGCTGACGCACGACGTGTTTGACGCCGTGCTGCTGCTGGGCGTGTGCGACAAGATCGTGCCGGGTCTGCTCATCGGCGCGCTGCACTTCGGCCATCTGCCCTGTGTCTTCGTGCCCGCCGGGCCCATGAGCACGGGCCTGTCGAACAACGAAAAATCCAAGGTGCGTGAGCGGGCCGCGCAAGGCCTGGTCGGCCGCGACGCGCTGCTGGCTGCGGAAAGCGCCGCGTACCACGGCCCCGGCACCTGCACCTTCTACGGCACGGCCAACAGCAACCAGATGCTGCTGGAAGCCATGGGCCTGCATGTGCCCGGCGCGGCGTTTGTCCATCCACACGACGGCCTGCGCGAAGCGCTGACGCGTGAGGCGGTTCGTACCGCGGTGGACATCCGCGCCCGCGGGCCGCGCTTCACGCCCATAGGCCGGCTGGTCGATGAACGGGTGATCGTCAACGCCATGGTGGCCTTGTTGGCCACGGGCGGCAGCACCAACCACCTGATCCATTGGGTGGCGGTGGCACGTGCGGCGGGCATCCTGATCGACTGGACCGACTTCGCGGAACTGTCCGCCATGACGCCGCTGCTGGCGCGTGTCTACCCCAACGGCAGCGCCGACGTGAACCAGTTCCAGGCTGCAGGCGGGCCGGGCTTCGTGCTGCGTGAACTGATGCAAAGCGGCGGCCTGCACAGCGACGTGGGCGCGGTCAACGCACGTGGCTATGCGGCCCATGCCGAGGTGCCGGTGCTGGATGCCGGCACGCTGGGCTGGAAGGCCTTGTCGGCCGAGCCCGGCGACAGCGCCATCCTGCGCCGTGCGGACGACCCGTTCTCCACGTCGGGTGGCTTGAAGCTGCTGCAAGGCAACCTGGGCCGCAGCGTCATCAAGACCTCGGCCGTGCCTGAAGAACGTCACATCGTCGAAGCCCCGGCACGGGTGTTCAGCAGCCAGGAAGCGTTGCTCGCGGCCTTCAAGGCGGGTGAACTGGAGCGCGACTTCATCGCTGTTGTGCGTTTCCAGGGTCCGCAAGCCAACGGCATGCCGGAACTGCACAAGCTGACGCCGCCGCTGGCCGTGCTGCAGGGCAAGGGCTTCCAAGTGGCGCTGGTCACCGACGGCCGCATGAGCGGCGCCAGCGGCAAGATCCCTGCCGCCATCCACTGCAGCCCCGAGGCCCTGGCCGGTGGCCCGCTGGCCCGGGTGCGTGATGGCGACGTGATCCGCCTGGACGCGGTCGCTGGCACGCTGAACGTGCAGGTGGAGCCGGATGCGTGGGTGGCCCGTGAACCCGCCCAGCCTGACGCAGAATTCCTGGACACGCATGCCCACGACCTGGGGCGCGAACTCTTTGCCGGCATGCGCCGCAACGTCAAGAGCGCCGAGGAAGGCGCCATCACTTGGATGTGAACCTGGATGTGATGAACCCCACCATGAACAACACCCTTGAACTGGCCGGTTTCGGCCCCGTGATCCCCGTCATCGTCATCCAGCAGCTGAAGGACGCCGTGCCGCTGGCCGAGGCGCTGGTGGCGGGCGGCGTGCGTGTGCTGGAAGTGACCATGCGCACGGCCATCGCACTGCAGGCCATAGAGGCCATCGCCAAGGCCGTGCCGCAGGCCATCGTGGGCGCAGGCACCATCCGCAGCGCGGCGGACGCACGCGCGGCCCGCAACGCCGGCAGCGTGTTTGGTGTGAGCCCGGGCTACACGGTGGAAGTGGGTGCGGCCTGCCGCGAAGCCGGCCTGCCGCTGCTGCCCGGCGTGGCGACCGCCAGCGAGGTGTTGGCGGCGCAGGCCGACGGCCTGAGCTTCGTGAAGTTTTTCCCGGCCACGGCCGCGGGTGGCATCCCCATGCTCAAGGCCCTGGGCGGGCCGTTCCCGGATGTCGTGTTCTGCCCCACAGGCGGCATCACGCTGGAGACCGCGCCGCAGTTCCTGGCGCTGTCCAACGTGTTGGTCTGCGGCGGGTCCTGGCTGACACCGGCCGATGCGGTGGCAGCGGGGGATTGGGCGCGCATCACGAAGCTGGCGCGCGAAGCCAGCTTGCTGCGCCCCTGAGCTAACGGGTTACTGCTTCGGCTTCAAGGTGCCGCAATCGGCGCTGAGCCACTTGCCTTCCTGCTGGATTTCCATGCGCATGGCTTGGCCTTCACGGGTGACGTTCATCACCATGTTGCCGCTGTAGGCCTTGTCGCTGGTGAAGTTGAAGGTGCCTTCGCCGGTGCCCGGCGGTTCGGTGCAGGTGACCTTGAACTTCAGCCTGGAGCCGCTGCGTTCCAGCGTGTCGCGCTTGCAGCGGCTATCGTTGCCCTGCGGCACGTCGTTTCGTTCCGCCTGTTCCTTGCTCATGCAGATGCGGATGGCATTGGGCGTGCCGCCAGCGCCGCCGGTTCCACCCATGGCCACGCCGCGGTTGGCCATCATGGCTTCCATCTGCTTGCGCTGCTCGGGCGGCATCTTGGCCAGTTCTTCCTGCATGCGCACCATGGCGGCGTCCATGCGGCCGTCGCCGCTCTTGAGGGTGATGGTGTTCTCCCACAGCCCCGGCGTGAGCTTCTGGGCGTGGGCTGCGCTTGCCGCGCCCAGCAGGCACAGGGTCAAAGGCAGAAGGCGCAGGGAGTGTGACGGGCGCATGGCGGCTCCTTCAGGGCGTGGACGGGTGGACAAGGTGTGCGGCCTGTTCATGGCCGCTGGCGGCCAGGCCGCGGGCCACACCGCTGCGGTCGGCGTCGTGGCGGTTCTGGCTCATCTTCCACTTGCCGATGAGTTTGTTCACCGGGATTTCGATGCCGACGATGGCGCGCAGCATGGTCTGCACGAAGTCATCGGGTGCGTCGCTGACAGCCCAAGGCGCAGTCTGCGGCGCTTCATGGTGGCCGGTCAGCCGGCTGACCAGGTCGTGCACCCAGGGCGCCTGGTCCACCACGCGCAGTTCGCCCTGCGCGTGCACGACCACGTAGTTCCAGGTCGGCACCACCTTGTGGGTCTCGGCCTTGCTGGGATACCAGGAAGGTGACACATAGGCCTGCGGGCCGCAGAACACGGCCAGCACCGGCTGCCCGGCCATCTTCCACAACGGGTTGGCGCGCGCCACATGGCCACGCAAGGTCTGCGTGGAGGCGTCGAATTCCAGCGGCACATGGTCGGCCGTGGGTGCGCCGTCCTGCCAGGTCACCAGCGTGGCCAGCGGGTGGTCGCGCATCAGGCTGGCGAGCGCGGCCGGGTCGTGCTGCTCGAAGTGTTTGGGCAGGTACATCGTTGCCGGTCTTTCACCTTACCAACTGCCCGTGTTGGGCATGGATTTCCAGGGCTCGGCCGGGGGCAGCGCGGGGCCGGCCTGCAGCAGTTCGATGGAGATGTTGTCGGGGCTGCGCACGAAGGCCATGCGGCCGTCGCGCGGCGGGCGCAGGACGGTCACGCCGTGGTCCACCAGGCGCTGGCAGGTGGCGTAGATGTCGGGCACCGCATAGGCGACGTGGCCGAAGTTGCGGCCACCGCCGTAGGTCTCGGCCGTGCCGTCGGCCGCGGGCCAGTTGTAGGTCAGTTCGATCTGCGCGCTGTGGTCGCCTGGTGCGGCCAGGAAGACGAGCGTGTAGCGGCCGGCTTCGTTGTCCTTGTGGGACAGCACGTCCATACCCAGGGCGTCCCGGTAGAACTTCAGCGAGGCTTCGACGTTGGTCACGCGGACCATGGTGTGCAGGTATTTCATGCCCGCATTGTGAACGCCTCAGGCCGCGGGCGGACGTATCGGGAAGACCAGGCAGGTGGTGCTGGCGTGTGCGTAGAGCTTGCCGTCGGGGCCCACCAGGCGCGCGTCCGCGGTGGCCGTCTGGCCGCCCACATGGATGACCTGGCCGATGGCGCGCACACGCGGCACCTGCGGCGTCAGCGCGCGGATCATGTTCACCTTCAGCTCCAGCGTGGTGTAGGCCTTGCCGACGGGCAGGGCGGCGTGTACGGCGCAGCCCAGGGCGGAATCCAGCAGCGTGGCGAACCAGCCGCCGTGCACGGTGCCCAGCGGGTTGAGGTGCGCGGCGCTGGGCGTGCCCTGGAAGATGGCGTGGCCGTGCGAGACTTCCACAAGCACGAAGTCCAGCGTGGCGCCTATGGGTGCGCGCGGGAACAGGCCGTCGACCTGGCCCTTCATCAGCTGCAGGCCGGACAGGCCCGCAGCCTGCGCGGGCTGCACCAGGCCCACACCGGGGCCAGCCTGGTTGCGGGCCAGGTTCGCGGCCTCGTCGGCCAGCCATTGCTCCAGTGTGCGGTCGGCGTCGTTGGTGCTCATGAGGTTCCTTGTCTTGAATCAGCTGCCCAGGCCCATCAACACGGCCACGCCCAGGCCGGCAAAGACGATGGCCGCGATGCGGTGCACCCAGGCAATCGGCACCCAGCGCACCACACGGTCGCCCAGGAAGACGGCGGGCACATTGGCCAACATCATGCCCAGCGTCGTGCCGGCCGTGACCCAGAGCAGATCGTTGTACCGCGCAGCGAGCATCACGGTGGCGATCTGGGTCTTGTCGCCCATCTCAGCCAGGAAGAAGGCGACCACGGTGATGCCGAACACACCCAGGCGGCTCGCACCCTGGCCTTCGGTGTCCTTGTCGGCCTTGTCGGGGATCAGCATCCACGCCGCCACGGCCAGGAAACTGAGGCCCAGGCCCCAACGCATCCAGGTGGGGTCCAGAACGCGCGTGAGCCAGGTGCCCAGGGCGGCCGCACCGGCATGGTTGGCCACGGTTGCCACCAGGATGCCGGCCACGATGGTCCAGGGCTTGCGAAAGCGTGCGGCCAGCAGCAGCGCCAGCAGCTGGGTCTTGTCGCCCATCTCGCCCAGTGCCACCACACCGGTGGACACCAGGAAGGACTCCGCGATCAAACCGGGACCGTGTAATTCAAGGTCATGCGGCCGCCGTCGACGACCACGATTTCACCCGTCACGTAGGTGCTGGCATCACTGAGCAGAAAAGCGGCCACGTCGGCGATCTCACCCGGCTCGCCCAGGCGCTTCATCGGTGTGCGCATCATGATGCGGGCCTTGGCTTCGTCGCTGGTCAGCACGGCCTTCTGCGCCAGTTCGGTGGCGATGGTGCCCGGTGCCACGGCATTGACGCGCACACCCTGGTCGGCCAAGGACAGCGCCATCACACGCGTGAGCTGGTCGATGGCGCCCTTGCTGGCGTTGTAGCTGGCGATGCTGGGGATGGTCAGGCGGCCGTTGACCGAGCTCATGTTGACGATGGATCCACGGCCACCTGCCGCCATGTGCCGCGCCACCGCCTGGCCAACCAGGAAGTGGCCTTTGAGGTTGACCGCGATGACGGCGTCCCAGTCCTCTTCTGTCACGTCAAGGAAGGGTGCGGCCTTGAAGATGCCGGCGTTGTTGACCAGGCCGTCGACGTGGCCAAAGCGTGCCAGCGTGGCCGCCAGCGCGGCGTCCACATCGGCCTTGCTGGCGACGTTGCAGTGCATGTAGGCCGCCTGCGCGCCTTCGGCCTGCAGGGCCGCGGCCAGCGCTTGGCCCGAACCGTCGGCCACGTCCCACAGCGCCACGGCGGCGCCGTCTTTCACGACGCGCCGCGCGCAGGCTTCGCCTATGCCCTGGGATCCGCCCGTGACGACGACGACTCGGCCGTCAAGACCAAAATGAACACCTGCTGCCATGACGTCTGCCCGCTCGAAAACCAAGGGGCGGCAGTGTAGCCGCGTGCCTGTGCCGAGGCGAAAAAGGGCGTCCCTCGGGACGCCCAGTTTTACGGGGAGAAGAAGCTTTCAGCCGCCGACGATGGTCCACAGGCGGGCGATCTCACCCGCGCCTTCGGTGCCCTTCACGCCGCGCAGCGTCTGCATGCCGGCGGCCTTCGTCTTGGGCGACTGCAGCTGGGCCATGCCGAGGCGCAGCTTGGCATCCTCAGGGCGCTTCAGGTTGCCCTTGGCGATGCCTTTCTGGATCAGTTCGATGCCCTTGTCCACTTCGCCTATCGACACCCAGCCGTAACCGACCTTGACCAGCAGGTCGCCTTCCTTGGCGGCTTCACCTTCGGCCTGCAGGGACGCCAGCGAGGCCTTGGCTTCGCCTTCCTGCTTCACCGCCAGTTCACGCAGGCGCTGGTGGCGGCCAGCTTCGGCGCCCGTGCCCAGCACGCCGGCCTTGATGCCCTGGTCGGCAATGCGGCGCGCTTCGGCGGGCAGGCCCGCCTGCAGCGCCAGCTGCGCCATTTCCATGTAGTCGTCGGTCTTGGTCAGCGTGCCGGTGGCCAGCTTCAGGCGCATCACGTCCAGCTCAAACCGCGGCGCGAAGCCGGACTTGCGCGGCAAGCGGCTCAGGAAGGCGCTCCAGTAGTCCTTCTTGGGGTAGTTCAGCAGCAGCTTTTCCAGGCTGACGATGTAGCCCGCCGTGTTGCCGGTGCGCTGTTGCGCGTCGGCCAGGCGCAGCAGGTCGCCTTCTTCAGGGCGGCGGCCGGCTTGTTCAGCCGAAGACACGGACGCGCCAGCGTCCCGAGCGATGGCGCTGTAGTCGCCGCTGCTGGATTGCAGGTAGGCCTGCAACTGCTTGATGGAAGGGCCGTTGTTGCCCGCCGCCACGGCCTTGGACAGCCATTCACTGGCCTTGCCGTTGTTGCGCTGCTGCGCGTAGGCCGACGCCAGTTGCTCCGCCACTTGGCCGGCTTCGGCGCCGCTGGCCTTGGCGTGGATGCTTTCCAGCGCCTGAATGGCGGTGGCCATGTCACCCGCACGCTGCGCCGCGGCGGCCTTCATGCGGTCGATGGTCAGCTGTTCGGCCGCCGTCTTGCCGCCCACGGCGTCGGCCTCACGGACCTTGGCCAGGGCTTCCTTGGCCTTGCCGGCTTTCAGGAATTCAGACGCCTGTTGCAACGGCTTGCCGACTTCGGCGCGCACGCCTTGGGCGTGGGCCACCGAGATACTGGCCGCGGCCAGAGCGGCCAAGGTGAGTGCGCGCAGATGCTTCATGCTGGGGACGGATTCGAAAGAGATCTCAGAGGAACTGCTCGTTGCCGACGATGCCGATTTTGGTCACCCCCAGCCGCTGCGCCGTGGCCATGATCATGGCCACGTGTTTGTAGGTCACCAGTTTGTTGGGGCGCAAGTGCACTTCGGGCTGGTCTGCCATGGCCGCGATGGCAGCAAGCCGCTGTTCGACCGCACCGCGGTCGCCAGACTGGATGACCTCGCCGTTCCAGCCGATGGTGCCGTCGAAGTCGACGTCGATGCGCACGATCTCCGGCGGCTTGGGC
>JANOAM010000586.1:0-4161 GCA_031411215.1 Betaproteobacteria bacterium | reverse complement strand
CGCCACCTGTCGCGGCTGTTCGCAGGCCACGTGGGCAGCACACCGCGGGCCTATGTGGAAAGCGTGCGCCATGCGCTGGCCGAACGGGCCGTGCAGGATGGTCAAGCGCCCAAGCAGGCCCTGGCAACAGCCGGCATCGCGGGTGACCGGCAGTGGCGCCGCATGCGCCAGCGCGCCGCGGTCAGAGACCCCGCCCGGGGTTCCGCCCATACGAGGACCGATTGACGCCGCCTACACTGGTGGTTATGCACTTCTTCCTGCTGTTCACCCTGGGCGCCCTGCTCGCTGTCGGGCTGCCGGCGCACGCGCAAACGCCGTCTGCTGCCCCTGCCTCGCTGGCGCCTGTGCCGGTGGAGGACTTCTTCGCCCGCGCGGACATGGAACAGCCACAGCTGTCGCCGTCCGGCCGCTACATCAGCACCTTGCGCATCAGCAAGTCCGGCCACAACGCGCTGGTGGTGCTGGACCTGCAGGACCCCAAGCAGTCCAAGATCCTGGCCAGCTACTCCGACGCCGACATCTTCGACGTGCACTGGGTGGGTGACGACTTCCTGCTCTACAGGCTCACCGACCGCGAGGTGGCTGCCGCCGACCTGGACTTCGCGCCGGGCCTGTTCAGCGTCGCGCGTGCCGGTGGCGACCCGCGCCAACTGGTCAAGCTGCAGAACCCCTTCATCGTGCAGGCCCCGTCGCGGCCCAACGACCGGCGGCTGACACCCAACCATGTGCTGCTGTTCGTGCCGCAGGACGGCAGCCGTGAAGTGGTCATCGGCCAGCAAAGCGGTGTCGCCGGCCAACTCACCGGCATCCTGCCACTGCGCCTGAACATAGAGACCGGGCGCACACGCAGCATGGACAGCGACGCGCCGGCCTATGTGACCCAGTGGCTGTTCGACAGCACCGGCGAACCGCGCGTGGCCGTGGTTACCGCCGACGGCCGTGTGCGTGTGCACTGGCGGGCGCCGGGCAGCAAGACCTGGCAGACGATCCTGGACGCAGACCGGCTCCAACGGCCCTGGTCACCCTATGCCGTGGACGCGGCGGGCACGCTGTACGTGACGCAGTCCAGCGGCCCCGGCGCCACGTCCGTGCTGTCGACCTTCGATTTCGACAGCGGCCGGCCCGCGCGCGAGCCGCGGGTGCAAGTGCCGGGCTTCGACTTCCGCGGCAGCCTGGTCAATGAACGCAGCGGCGGGCCCACGCTGGGCGTGCGGGCTCTGACCGATGGCGAGATCACGGTCTGGTCCCACCCCGCCATGAAGGCGCTGCAGGAGCAGATCGACCAACAGCTGCCCGCGCGTGTCAACCGCCTCAGCTGCCGCCGCTGCGACAGCGAAGACCGCGTGGTGCTGGTGGAGAGCTGGTCCGACCGCGACCCCGGCAGCTTCTTCGTCTGGTTCGGCGCCAAGCAGCAACTGATGCGCCTGGGCCGCGCGCTGCCCGCCATCGACCCGGCCCGCATGGCCGTGCAGGACTTCAAGCGCATCAACGCACGCGACGGTCGCTCCTTGCCTGTTTGGATGACTCTGCCCAGGCGCGAGTCCGGCTCGGCACCGCCGCCCGCCGTAGTGCTGGTGCACGGCGGGCCCATGGTGCGCGGCGGCCAGTGGGGCTGGCAAGCGATGCAGCAGTTCCTGGCCTCGCGCGGCTACGCCGTCATCGAGCCCGAATTCCGCGGCAGCGCCGGCTATGGCGCAGCCCACCTGCGCGCTGGCTGGAGGCAGTGGGGCCAGGCCATGCAGGACGACATTGCCGACTCGCTGCGCTGGGCCGCGGCACAAGGCCATGTGGACGGCCAGCGCGCCTGCATCATGGGTGGCAGCTACGGCGGCTATGCCACGCTGATGGGTCTCGTGCGCCACCCGGAGCTGTACCGCTGCGGCATCGCCTCAGCCGCGGTGACGGACCTGATGCGCTTCGTGGAAGGCAGTTGGTGGTGGCGTGACGACATTGGCGACGAAGGCCGCCGCTACGACCTGCCCGCCATGGTGGGTGACCCCAAGTCCGCTGCCGACGTCGAGATGCTGCGCGCCCATTCACCGGTGCTGCTGGCCGATCGCATCAAGGCCCCTGTGTTGCTGGCGCACGGCGAACGCGACAAGCGTGTGCCCATGGTGCACGCACGCGACATGCGCAAGGCCCTGCAGGCCGCGGGCCATGAACCCGAGTGGCTCATCTTCGACCTGGAAGGTCACGGCTGGCACAAGCCCGAAAACCAGGTGATCTGGGCGCGCCGTGTCGAAGAGTTCCTGGGCAAGCACCTGCTGGGCACTCCAGCGACGCCCACGGCACCCAATCAAGGCGTGCCGACAAACAAATAGGCGTTGGTGCTGCCGCCACTGCCACGCCCCACACCCACGTAGACGGGGCCCAGCGGCGTTTCGCCGCCCAGGTACACCGCCGTCGAATGCAGCCAACCGTCACGCTTCTGCTTCGCATAGGGCTGCGCCACCTTGCCCACCTCCAGCGCCAGGCCAAAGCGCATGTCGCCCCGCAGGCCCAGCGGCAGGCGGCCGATGATGCGTTCGGCGCGCACATGCGCATAGGCCACGTCGTCACCCAGCAACTGCCCGCTGGCAAAGCCGGTGAGGTTCAGGAAGCCGCCCAGGCGCCCGGCTTCCGACAGCGGCAGCTGCCCGCGTGGTGAGCCCACCCAGCTGCTGCGCGCCGCCAACACATAGGGCCCCAGTGGGACGGCACCGCGCAGTTCCCAGCCCAGGCGAGAGAAGCCCAAACGGTCGTCGTTGAAGAAGCTGGCCTGCGCAGCCCAGCCGCTGCGTGGGAAGTACAAGCGGTCCAGCCTGTCCATGTCCACGGACACGACGGGGCCGCTGCTGGTGCGTTCGGGCAGCACGGCAAAGATGTCGATGCCTGTTTCCAGCCGGTTGGTGACCTTGGTCTCGCGCCAGCCCAGGCGCACTTGGCCCAGCAGGTCCAGGTTCGCGCCGGTGAACAACTCCGCGCGTGTGCGGATGCTGCGGTACTCGGCCACACGCTGGTCTTCAAAGAAGTAGTCCACACGTTCACGCCGGTGGCTGGCCGTGGCACCCACGAAGAAACGCTGATCGCGTGTCAGCGGCTGGAAGAATTCGACGCTGGCGCCCGTGCTGCTGCCCAGTTCGCCCACCACCAGCAGTTCGCCGCCCAGGCTGTTGAGCCAGGTGCGCTGGTAGCCCGCACGCAGCAGGTAGCTGCTGCCCTGGCTCAGGTTGCTGTCCAGGCTCAGGCCCAGGCGCAGGTAGTCCGGGCCCCAGCTCTTTTCCACCGGCATCACCCGCAGCACCTGGCGGCCATTGATGGACTGCACCTCGTAGTCCAGCCGCTCGTAGTAGCCGTCACCGTAGGCGCGGCCCAGGTCGCGCCGCAGCTGTGCGGTGTCCATGGCAGCGCCGCCCTTTTGTTCGATCCAGCGCCGCAGCAGCGTTTCGTCCACCCGCAGCAGGCCGCCCACCTGCACCTCGTCTATGCGTGGAAGCTCGCGTTCACGCACCGCCACGCTGCGCTTCCATTCGGCATAACGCACATTGTCCACGGACAAAGCGGCCAGCTGCGCGGCCACACTTTCAGCGGCGGCGCGGCCGCGGTCGGCGGCTTCGGCATGGCGGCCAAAGTCACCGGCGCTGATGCTGCCCAGGTCGGGCTTGATGAGCAGGTCACGTGTCGTCAAGGACGCCAGCGACGCGCTGACGTTCTGCTCCGTCAGCAGCGCCACCATCTGCGCCGTGATGCTGAGCAGGCCCGACACCTCTTCGGCCTTCAGCGGCGGTGACCCCACGTTGACCGCAATCACCACCTGCGCGCCGCAGCGGTCGCGCACCTCGCGTATGGGCACGTTGTCCACCAGCCCGCCGTCCACCAGCTTGCGGCCGCGGTATTCCAGCGGCGCCATCAGGCCCGGCACGGACATGCTGGCGCGCATGGCCAGGGTCAGGCTGCCGTCCCGGTACACCACACGTTCGCCGGTGGCGATGTCGGTGGCGATGATGGACAGCGGCAGCGGCAGCAGGTCGATCTGCGGCATGGTAGCCCACGTAGATCGCCAGCACGAGGATGATGAGGTGTTCGACCAGGGGTGAAACGGCTTCCATCAGGCTTTCCTCACTTCGCCGGCGTGGGTCACGAGACAGGCGCTGACGATGTCATCGTCCGGCGGCATGACGA
>JANOAM010000585.1:0-11196 GCA_031411215.1 Betaproteobacteria bacterium | reverse complement strand
TTCGGCACGTTCGGGTATGGATTGCCCGGCCGTCACGGGCGTGCCGGCTGCGGTGCGCACGTCGCCGGTGGCCGCCGTCACGACGGCCGGCGCCGATTCGATAACCATCAAACGCAGCGGGATCAGCAGCACCGTCCCGGTGGGGATGCGGTTCGGATTGGCCACACGGTTGACACGCGCCAATTCGGGCCAGCGCGCAGGGTCGATCAGGAAGCGGCGCCCCAGGCCGATCAGCGTGTCGCCCTCCAAGGTGGTGTAGGGGTAGTCGGACTCGGCCTGCGGCACGTCGGCCGACCAACCGGGGCCCGCCAGCGGCAACAGGCAGGCTGCGAGCAGCCAGCGCTGGACCCACGTCCGTGCACCCGCAAGCGGCTGTACCCCAAGGCCCAAAGGACGTGCCGGCATCTTGTGTGCTCCGCAATGAACGGGGGCATTGGGGCAGCGCGGACTCACAGCTGCCAAGGCCCGGTGGGCGCGGAGCCCTGGAAATGAGATGAGGAATTCTAGGCTGCACGGACCGGCCCGCACCCCATTCACCAGCGCGGCGGCAACTTCTTGAGCAGCACGATGCGCTCCCGCGACACGTCGATGTAGCCGCCGCGTGCCAGGTCCTGCAGCAGCCGGTTGACCATGGCCTTCGACGCGCCCAGACGCTCGGCAATGCGCGCCTGGCTCAGCGGCCCCGGCACCACACGCTGGCCCCCGTCCTCCACCGCCAGCGCGTCAAACAGGCCGACCAGCCGGCCGTACACGTCCACCGACGCCAGCCGGCCCACGGTGCTCGTGAGGGTGCGCACACGCTGCACCAGGCGGTGGATCAAGTGCAGGGCCAGGTCCGGGCGGGACGTCAGCACCCGCTCAACATCGGCCCGCCCCACGCGTGTCAGCCGGGCGCGTACGGTCACCTCCACCGTTGCGGAACGGCGTTCGCCGCTGAGCATCAACTCGCCAAAGAACTCGCCCGCGCCCAGCGTGTTCAGTTCCACCGTACGCCCGCCGTCACCGGCCACCACCGCGCGCAACTCGCCCGAGTGCACGATGTACATGCAGTCCGCCACGTCGCCTTCGTTGACCACCGCCGTGCCCGGCTCCCAGGTGCGTGTGTCACCCAACTTCGCCAGTTCGGCCAGGATCTCGTCCGCTTGCTCCATCGCCACTCCCCCACTTCCTGGTTCAGCGGGCGCGCCGGATTCGGTCGGCTTCCCAAGCCCTAGACTCTGCCGCACAAAGGCAGGCAAGGCTGCACAACATGCAAGACAAAGAGGGAGCGTCGCTGATGGCCGCCATCGCGGCGCTGGAAGCGCAGCGTGCGGCACTGGGTGACGCGGTGCTGGAACTGGCCTTGGCCCCGCTGCGCGCGCGCCTGGCCGGGTTGCAGCGGCCCGCCGGCTTGCAGCGCCGCCAGGTGACGGTGCTGTTCGCTGATGTTGTCGGCTCCACCGCCATGGCCGAGAGCCTGGACGCTGAGGACACGCTGGCCTTGCTGAGCGGCGCGCTGCACCGCATGAACACAATCGTCGAAGCCCATCAGGGCCGCGTGCTGCGTTTCACCGGTGACGGCGTCAAGGCGGCCTTTGGCATGGACGAGGTGCGCGAAGACGACGCCGACCGTGCCGTGCGTGCCGGCCTGGCCATTCTGCAGGCCGGCCGTGAGCAGGCCGAAGCCGCGCAGCGCCTTCACGGCGTCGCAGACTTCGCCGTGCGGGTGGGCGTGCACACGGGCGACGTGGCCTTGGGTGCGGGCGTCGAGTCCGACAACACCGCCATGGGCGCCGCGGTGAACATCGCCGCGCGCATGGAACAGAGCGCACCGCCCGGCACCCTGCGCATCAGCCACGATACCTGGAGCCAGGTGCGTGGCTTGTTCGCTATGGACGTGCAGGCGCCGCTGCAGGTCAAGGGCATCGAAGCACCGATGCTGACCTACCTGGTGCGCGCGGCGCTGGACCGCCATGTCGCCCACATCGAACGCGGCCTGCAAGGCCTGAGCACGCCCCTGGTGGGCCGCCAGCTTGAATTGCGGTACCTGCAAGACAGCCTGACGCGGGTTCGCGACAGCCGGCAGCTGCAGGCCCTGACGCTGGTGGGCGACGCAGGCCTGGGCAAGAGCCGGTTGCTGCGCGACTGGGTGGCGGGTCTGCGGGACTGCCTGGTCCTGACCGTGCGGTCACAACCCGACGGCCAGTTGCGCCCGTGGGGCATGCTGCGCGGTCTGCTGGCCGTGCGCTTCGGCGTGGCCGACACCGACAGTGCGGACGTCGCGCGGCGCAAGGTGGTGGACGGTCTGGCGCCGTGTTTCAGCGAACAGGGCGAACGCCAGGCCCAGCTGATCGGGCAACTCGCCGGCCTGGACTTCGGCGACAGCCCGTACCTGCGCGGGCTGGACCCACGTTCACTGCGCGACCAGGCCTTTGCCGCGTTCCGCAGCTACCTTCTGAACTTGGTGGCAGGCGGTGCCGGGTTGCTGGTGCTGGTCGTCGAAGACCTGCACTGGGCCGACGACGGCTCCCTGGACCTGCTGGAACATCTGCTGGCGCATGCCGCCGAATTGCCCTTGATGCTGGTGATGACCGGCCGGCCGACGCTGTTGACCAGAAGGCCCGGCTGGGCCGCGACCGACACAACCGCCACACCAGACACAAGCGCCACACTGCTGCAGTTGGGCCCGCTGGCCGCGGCGCAGTGTGATGAGCTGGCGCAGGCCCTGCTGCAACGCCTGGACACCGTGCCGCCCGCGCTTGCCGCGCTGGTCGTCGGCCAGGCCGAGGGCAATCCGTACTACATGGAAGAGCTGGTGCGTTGGCTCGTCGACGACGGCGTGATCGTTGTCGCTGATCCGAATTGGTCGGTTCAAGTGGACCGTCTGGCGACCGTGCGCCTGCCCGGCACGCTGGTGGGTTTGCTGCAGGCGCGGCTGGACGCCCTGCCGGCCGGCGAGCGCCTGGCCGCCCGCCAGGCCAGCGTCATCGGCCATGTCTTCTGGGACGACGCGCTGCAGGCGCTGGACAGCAACGCGCCGCAGTCCCTGCCGGCGTTGCAACGCGCGGCTTTCGTCAAGACCCACCAGGCGAGCGACTTCGAAGGCACCGCCGAACGCCAGTTCGACCACCACCTGCTGCACCAGGTGACCTACGACACGCTGCTGAAGGCCGAACGCCGCCTGGGCCACGGCGCGGTGGCACGCTGGCTGACCGAACGCACGCAGGGCCGCGGTGCCGAATTCCTGGCCATGACCGGCGAACACGCTGAACGTGCAGGTGAAACGGCACTGGCCGTCGACTGCTTCGACCAGGCCGCCAAAGAGGCGCGCAAGCGCTATGCAAACGCGGCCGCCACGTCTTGGTTGCGCCGTGCGGCGGCTTTGCTGGGCGATGCCGACCCGGGGCGCCGCTTCGGCCTGCTGGACCGCCGCCAGACCATTGCCGACACCGTGGGCGACCGGGTGGGCCAGGACGAGGCGCTGGCGGAGATGACGCTGGTGCAGGAGCGTCATCCAGACGACGTGCGCGAAGCCAGACTGCGGTTCTGCCAGGCCTTGCTGGCGGACCGCCGCGGCGACACCGCGGCATCGGAACAACTCGCCTTGCAGGCCTTCGACCTGGCCGAGCGCTGCGGAGCCGCCCATACAGCAGCCAGCGCGCAAGGCCTTCGGGCCTGGCTGCGGTTGGCCAGGCAAGACCACCTGGGCGCGGCCGACCCACTGCAAACCGGTCTGCAATGGGCCAGCAAGATCGACGACGCAGAGCCGCGCGCGGAGATCGAGGCCAAGCTGCTGACGCTGTCGGGCATCGTCTCCATCGTGCTGTGTCGCTTTGAAGACGCGCGCCAGACCTTGATGGCCGTGCTGGCACGTGGTGAAGCGCTGGGTCTGCCGCGCCTGCAACTGGGCGCGCTGGACAACCTGGCGATGGTGGCGTCCTGCCTGGGGCGGTGGGACGAGGCCATCGCCTGGGGTGAACGCATGCGCCCGCTGGCCCAGGCCAGTGGCGCGCCGCCGGACTTGGCCGGGGCTGTGCTGCGCATCGCACAGGCGGCCGGGTCCAAGGGCGACCACGCCATGGCCATTCGGCTGCACGAGCAGAACCTGGAGACTCTGCGCGCCATCGGCAACCGGCGCCAGGAAGCCGTCACGCTGCGGTTCCTGGGTGCGGCCCATCTTGGGCAAGGGAATGCAGAACGGGCCTTCGCCTGGTACGGCCAGGCACTGGCGCTTTACGAGACGGTGGATGAACCCATTGAAGTCTGCGACAACGCGGCCGAAGCCGCGCTGTGCCAGATGCACCTGGGCCAGGCGGACGCGGCCCTGTCGGCCGTGAACTCGTTGCTGGACCGGCTGCACGGCGATCTGGCCACCAGCGCCGCCGACAAGACGATCAACATGCGTTGGGCCTGCCAGCAGGTGCTGGCCGCCGTAGGCGATGCACGTGCTGCGCCCATGCTGGAGCAGCTTTTCGCCGATGTCCAGGCCCACGCCGCCGAGCTGACCGACGCAGCCGACCGCGACCGCTTGATCCAGGCCCTGCCGGTTTTCCGCGGTGTCGTGGCTGCCCATCGGCGGCGCGGCGCACCAGACGCCAACGCGGTTTGACGACAGGATGTCAGCGCACTTTTGTGGCTAGCTTGTACCGGAGCGCCAGGCACCCGCCGCGCCGCGCAGGCGTTGCGACAGGTGCAGCGCCAGGTTGCGGTGCAGCTGAACAGCCACGGCGGGGTGGCTGCGGCCGATCTCGTCCAATGCCTGCAGCGTCAAGGCATGCACCACGGTGGGCGCATCGGCCACGGCGCCGGCTGTGCGGCCACCACCGTCCAGCATGGCCGTCTCGCCGAGCACCATGCCCGGCGACACACTGAGGTAGCGCTGCGTGCGCCCGTGTTTGTCAGGCTCGCTGAGCACGCTGACCGAGCCCTTGCTCACCACGTAGAGCCGGTCACCGGGCTCGCCTTCGGCGAACAGCACTTCACCGGCTTGCAGCTGCCGAGGCTGCAGATGCGCCGCGACGACGGCCACCTGCACCGCGTCCAGTCCGGCCAGCAGCGACGATTCGGCCAGCGGCATCTCGGCCATGGCGTGCACGTCGGCTGCACCTTCGCTTTCCGCCTCACCCAGCAGCCGGCGCTCGGCCGCCTCGGTGGCGCGGTCCGCGTCGGGCCAATGGGGCAGGTGCAGGCCGAAGCTGCGCAGGGCCTGCGCGGCGGCAGATCCTTCAAGCAGACCGGCCAGGTCGACAGCGACGCCGCGCGCATTCAGACGCGTCACTATCTGCTGCAGAGCCACCGCACCCGACTCGTCGATGGCGTTGACGCGGCGCAGGTCCAGCACCAGGCAGCGGCAGCTCGCAGGCAACGCATCAGCCTCGTCGAGCAACCGTTCGCTGCTGCCGAAAAACAGCGCCCCGTCCAGCTCGAAGACCGTGATGCCCTCGCGCAGCGGCCCCAGCCGCGCCTCCACAGGCGCAGGGTAGATGCGCCGCGACGGCCGCGCCGACGCGAGATAGCGGTCGTGCACCAGCGACCGGTTCATGCGCGTGGCAAAAGCCACCAGCGACAGCAGCACCCCCAGGGCGGTTCCAACGGCCATGCCACGCCACACCGTCGTGCCGACGACCAGGGCCACCACACCCAGGCCCAGCGCCAGGTCGCGCGAATGGTCGCCGCCCCACCAGCGCGCCAGCAGCCCGCCCGTCCAGCGGTCGACAAGTCCCCAGGCCACCATCAACATCACCCCGGCCAGCACCGGCAGCGGCAGCACCGCCAACACCGGCCCGCCCAGCACATACAGCAGGCCCAATGCCAACGGCCCGGTCAGCACGGCAACACGCCCGTGCCCCCCCGCCTGCAAGGTGGCCAGGGCGCGTGCGCGCGTGGCCGCCAGCGGCACACCACCCAGGAGGCCACAGAGCAAGTTGGCGCAGCCCAGGGCGACCAGCTCGCGCCGAGGGTCGTGCCGCGTGTTGAGCAACTGGTCCAACGCCCGCACGTTCAGAGACGACTCCAGCGCGCCCACGGTGGCCAGGGCCAGCGCGGTCATGGCCAGCGGCCCGGCAAACGCCTCCAGCAGGTCCACGCCGGCAGAGCCCAGCAAAGGCAGCACGGCCGGCGGCCAGGGCCAGGCCAACGGCAGCGGGCCGATGCTGGCGCCCGCCGACGGCAGGCTGCCCTGCGTGGACCACAGCGCATGCACTGCCGTGCCTGCCGCCAGACCCAACAGCGCAGCCGGTAGCCGCGGCCAGGGCCGCGCCAGCAGCCAGATCGCGAGTGCGGTGCCCAGGCCTAACACCAGGGCTGCTGGGTGGGCCGCGCCCAGATGACCGAGATTCGGCTTCGCACCCAGCGGCAGGCCCAGCAGCAGTGGCACCTGGGCCAGCACGATCAGCAGCGCGGCGCTGTTCATGAACCCGGCCAACACAGGCTGCGGCACGACGCGCGCCAGGCGCGCCAGGCCCAGCCACGCGAAGCCCAGTTGCAGCGCGCCGCTGAGCAGCACCGCCAAGCCGCACAAGGCGACGATGCCCCGCACGCCGCTGGCGCTGGCCGGTGCCAGCCGTGGGTCGGCAACCAGTTGGGCGACGAGTGAGACCAGGGTCAGCGCCGTGGCCGAAGAGGGCCCGCCCACGGGCAGCTTGGTGCGGCTGAGTGCAGCGTGCACCAGGCCACCGATGCAGGCCGTCACAAACGCCGCCCGCAGGCCCACTTGCAGCGCGGCGGCGCCCAGCGGGAAGAAGGCCAGCAAGCCAACAGTCAGGACCACCGGCAGAACCGTCAACGCGCCCGTGCTGCCGGCCAGCGCTTCGCGTATCCAGCCAGGGCCCGTGCGGCCGTCGGCCCGGAGTTTCATGGCCTGCTGCGGCCCGGTCAACCTGCGTCCGGCGCAATGCGCTCGGCGTAGTCCATCAGCGCCTCCAGCAGCGCTTGTGCGCGTTCGTCATCGCGCTCCAGGGCGGTTTCGGCCAGTTCGTCCACCTTGTCCGTGAAGGCCGCCAGCGTTGTGCAACCGCCTTCACCACCATGCAGGCGTGCCACGCGGTGCTGGTGCCAGCGCTCCTGCCCGGCATCGTCCAGCGTCTGCGGGAAGTTGCGCGCGCGGTAGCGGAACAACATCTCGTCCAGCCGCGGGTCCTGGAAAGCGACCCTCTTGCTGGCCAGCTGTTCGGGCGTCAGCTGGCGCAGGCGCTGCAATGTGCGGCGGTCTTCGTTGCCGACGAAGCCGCCGTAGAGGTCTTCGTCCACGTCCGGTTTGGTGGCCGGTTCACGCCGCGCAAAGACCTGCGGCCACAGCACGTCCAGCTGTTTGCCCAGCGCCGCGGCATGTTCCGCATGGCGCTGCGCCGTGGCCAGGTCCAGGCCCCAGCGTTCGGCCGCGCCGCCCAGCACCTTCAGGTTGCCAATGACGATGGGGCTCTTGTTGATGTGGATGGTCTTGATGGGCAGGCGCAACTCGCCCTCGGGCAGTTCAGCCTGTTTGGTGTACAGGCGCCGCTGCACCGTTTCCGCGTCCAGCGACGCCAACTCACGTGGGTCTGCGGACAGGTCCCAGACGATGACCTCGTTCTTGTTCGTCGGGTGCTGGGCCAGCGGCCACACCAGGGCCAGGCAGCCACGCTCCACTGGGTACATGCCGGACAGGTGCACAAAGGGCTTGCCATGGCCCATCTCGTCCAGCACGGCGTCCTTCTTGCGCAGCCGAAGGCAGAAGTCCCACAGGCGCGGCTGGCGCTGCTGGACCAGCCGCGCCATGGCCAGCGTGGCGCGCACGTCGGACAGCGCGTCGTGCGCGGCTTCGTGCTGCAGGCCATTCGCCTTGGTCAGGTGTTCCAGCTTGAAGGACGGCCGGCCGGCGATCTCACCTTCCGTGTGCACGGGCCATTCAATGCCCTCGGGCCGCAGTGCCCAGGTGCAGCGCACCACATCCATCAAGTCCCAGCGGCCGCAACCGTTCTGCCACTCGCGGGCATAGGGGTCGATGAGGTTGCGCCAGAACAGGTGCCGTGTCACCTCGTCGTCAAAGCGGATGCTGTTGTAGCCCACGCCCACGGTGCCGTCGCGTGCCAGTTCGGCTTCAATGCGCGCCGCAAATTCGGCCTCGTTCACGCCCTTGGCCAGGCATTCCTGCGGTGTGATGCCGGTGAGCAGCACACTTTCCGGGTCGGGCAGCGTGTCGGGTGCGGGCTGGCAGTGCCAGTTCACGGGCGGCGCAATCTCGTTCAACTGAGCGTCGGTGCGCACGCCCGCAAACTGCGCCGGCCGGTCGCGTCGCGGCACGCGGCCGAAGGTCTCGTAGTCGTGCCAGAAGAAGCTGAGGTCGGGCATGGCTGCACGATAGCGCAGCGCACCCGCCTCACTTCACATCACATGTCCATGGCCTGGGCGATCTCGATCGTTCCGCCGGCCTTCAGCAGCGGGCATCCCGCCGCCTTTTTGTGGGCATCGGCCAGGCTCGACGCTTCCAGCAGGCTGTAGCCCGACGCCGGATTGGCGCCACCACCTTCACCCAGCGAGCCGTCTGACTTCACCGTGCTGGACTTGCCGACCGGGTTGCCGCCATCGATCACGGCCGCGCCCAAGGCGCCGAACCAGGCGCCCCAGGCGTCCATCACCGCCTTGGCGTCGGCTGGATTGGAGGGCGGTGTTCCGCCGTGGTAAACGAGCAAATACTTGGACATGCAGACTCTCCTTGGGGATTTGTGATCCGGTGTCGAATGACATCGGCAATGGAGACTAGTCACATCAACTTGCCGCCACAATGGCATCAATTGTGAGAATTCAGTGACCAAACTGTAGAGAGTTCACAGGCTCCATGGACAGCTCTGGTGCAGACCCCGGACTCGTGCAGTCCTTGCAGGCGTGGTCCAAGTTCCGCCCGCGGGCGCGCGCCACCGCGCTGCTGAACAAGCAGGCTGCCGGGTGGGCGCGCGATGCATATGAGGCCGTCATTGCCGCGGTCCCGGCCTTCGCTGCTTCTGCTTCCGCTCCACCCGAACGTCGTGCCGATCTCGAACGCCATGCGTGCGCACACGTCGCGGAACTGTGTCGCTTGCTGACCGGCGGCGCCGTGCACGACTTGGAATTCGTCCGCCTGCACGCCCGTCGCCTGGCGGCGCAACGCTTCCCGATCGAAGCCGCGCTGCAGGCCGAGCGCGGCATGCTGACCGTGCTGTCCCGCTGCCTGGGTGACGGGGTCTTGACGCGAGACCGCCCGCCGGCCCTTGCGGCGCTGACGGAGGTGCTGACGCAATACGGCGGCGCCGTCGGCATCGCCTTTTCGGCCGAGTTTGTCGCCCATGCCAGCGTCGTCGCCGAGGCCGAAGGCGACCGGCGCGCCGAGTTGCTGGGCGTCCTGGTGGGCGGTTATGACGAGTCGAACGCCCGCTTCGCTCGCCTGCTCAAACGGGCCGGCTACCTGGAACAGAGACTGCGCTTCTGCGTCGCCTTGGCGCAATCCACCGACCCCATCGAAATGGAAAACACGGCCCGCGCGCAACGCATCGCAGACGCGATGGTGGCTTGCGTGGCGCCGCTGTCGGTGCGGGTGCTGGTGGGCGTGCGCAACAACCTGGTGACGGCCGTCTTTTCCGACATCCGGCGTGTGTCGGGCTGGACGGCGCCGCAAGCGGGCCTGGCCGACCGGGTCCAGGACGTTATGCAGGGTTTAGGCCCCGCCGTCCTGGTGGGCCTGTCCGGCGACCAGCCCACACCCGCACTGATTCCCCGTGCGCTGCACGAGGCCACGGTGGCGCTGGACTTCGCCAGTGTCAGCCAGCGTGTGCTTGCGTTCCACGCGCTGTCTATCCGGCGTTTGCTGATCCACCGCAGTGCGGAATACGTGCAGTCTGCGCTGCCGGCGTGGTTTGCGGTGCTTCGTGACGCTGACGCCAAGTCCCGGGGCGAACTGGCACCTGCTGCTGGCGGCGGACTGCGGCAGCCTTTGAAACGCGCGAAAGATCTTCCAGCAAACCCTGCCTTGTCCTACAGCGTGTCGGCCTGTTGGAGGACGCCGGCGGCGCAGCACACGCCGTACAAGAGTTGGCGGCTTGAACGCGCTTCGTGCCCGTTTGATTGCCAACCTCCGAGGAAGTCCACATGAACACATCCACCGCTTTGCCGTCGAACACCCAAGCTCACGACAAGGACCTTGCCGAGCAGGCCAATCCCGGCCACGGTGTTCCGTCGCAGGACCCAGACCCCGCGGCACAAACTCCGCTGAAGCCCGAAGAAGCCGAACGCGAGGCCAAGACGGTGCTGACGGCTGGCGGCGTGGTGGGCGGTGCGGTCATCGGCGCCGCCGTTGGCCTGGCGGTGGGCGGCCCGGTGGGCGTGGTGGTGGGCGGCACGCTGGGTGCTGCTGCCGGGGCACTGGGCGGCCAAGCCGCGGGCGCCGTGATCAACCCGCCGGGAGATTCGAATGCCGACCCGGTGATCAAGGACACCGTACCCGCACACGGGAAACCGGTCAGGTGAATATGGGGCTGCCCGATCAGGCCTGCGCCTGCCCGGCACGCGGCAGCGGCTGCAGCATGCCGACACGGTTGTGTTCACTGTCCGTGAATGACACGTACTGCCCGATGCCGGGAATCTCCATGGGCTCACCCAGCAGTTCGCCACCGGCCCTGGCAACTTGTTTCATGGCGGCATGGATCTCATCCACCGCGACGACGACCGATGGGACCAACACCGGCCCGTCGGTCTTGCGCGCATAGAAACCGCCATTGATGGCGCCGGGGCGCACGGCGCCGCTGGCATCGGGCTCGGTCGTCGTGGCGGTGACGTAGTGGCCCATGTCGGCGCCCAGCGTCTGCATTTTCCAGCCGAACGCGGCCTCGTAAAAGCGCACCATGCGCGCGCTGTCGTCATAGGGCATTTCGAAGTGAATGACGGGGTTCATGAAGCAGGCCTCGCAGTTTGTGGACGAAGTTCAAGATAGTTGTCCGATGCAGGCACCGTCCGTACGCGAGCGAACTTAGCCTTCGTCCGTCGGCTATCCGGCTCGAGGACCTGGGCTTCATGTACACGCGTGACGTCGCCGACCCTGACGGGCACCTGTGGGGGGCGTTCTGGATGGATCCGGCGGCGGGGCCGCCTGCGGATCGACAGGGCTGAGACTCGCTGGCGCAGCGCCGGCGGCCATTGGGGCCAGAACCGGACGATGGGTGGCAGTGACTTTGAGTGACGCCTGCGCACCCGTGAACCAAACGCGCGCTT
>JANOAM010000584.1:0-1931 GCA_031411215.1 Betaproteobacteria bacterium | reverse complement strand
GCCAATAGGGGCGGACTTTGAAGGATTGTTGGACGTCGATCAGGAGCAGGGCGGTTTGCATGGCAGCCTCGGTCAGTGAAGAGGTCTTCATGTTGTGCCGCAGCGCACCGCCTGTCTGCGCCCCAACCGGACGCAAAGCGGACCGATCAGGACATGCCCGCGCTAGGCCGCAAGACCTGCGACCGCCTGGTGGCTGGCTTCAAGCGCCTGGTCCACGATCTGCTGCTTCCACAGCGGCGTGTCGGTGTAGAACGCGTCGCGGAAATCCTTCTTGATGGCCGCGGCCTGGTCGGCTGGCGCTTCCGGGTGGTTTTCCAGCCACTGCTCGGCGCGCAGGTTCTGCAGCACTTCCATCACGGGCAGCGTGCCGTACTCCATCGCCAGGCCGGTGTATTCCGCCTGCGGGCAGTCCCAGGCCACGCTGGCGAACATCATGCCGCTGAGCACGGCGCTGCTGGACGAGCCGTCATAGATGGACGTGACTTCCCGGCCCCACCAGGCGCGGGCGCGCGCCACGGATGCGGCGTCGTTGGGCCCGGCGTAGATGCGCTCGCCATGGCCGTTGGGCCCCAGGCCCGTGTGCAGGTCTATCCAGCCCAGGCGCGTGCAGCGCTGGGCATGGTCCTGCAGCACGTGGCGCAACGTCTGCTGGCTCCACGTGGGCGTGTGGCCACCGAAGAACAGGCCTTCGGGGTGGGTGTGCTGGCCGGCGGTGACGGCCTGCTGCCAGGCCTTGGGGCCGTGGGCGGCGATGTAGGCGGCGATGGCGGCTAGGTTGTCTGCGCTGGGCGGCCAGTTGGACGGCACCACCAAATGGGCCACGTCGCCATAAGCCGCGTTCACCGGCAGTGGGCCGTGGAAGTCGTGGAAGTTGCGGTTGAGGTCCACGTTCTCATGCGTGACCCGCCGCCACCAGGAGAATCCATAGGGGTTGAGCGCATGGATGAACAGCACGGCCACGCCAGCATGGACCGCCGCGGCTTTGAACGTGTCATCGGCCAGCAAGGCGTTCTGCACGCCGCTGCCGCAGAAACCTTCCACACCATGGCAAGCGCTGCTGATGACCAGCAGGCGCTGTGCGTCGGCCGCGCCCAGCAGGGCGACGTCCATCGCCAGCGCTTCGCCGTCGCGGCCGCGCAGCGGGTGGGCGTGGCTTTGCACGTGCAGGCTGTTGCCTTCGCAGGCGGCCAGGAACTTGCTGCGCGCTTCGGCGTAGCTTTGGGAGAAGAATGCCTCTGCGCGGGTCATGGGCGGGCTCAGCGAGGCGTGGCCAACCACTGCTCCGCAAGGCGCACCCAGCAGCTGGCGCCCACAGGAATCAGCTCGTCGTTGAAGTCATAGCTGGGGTTGTGCAGCATGCAGGGGCCCATGCCGTGGCCGCCTTCGCGGTGCGCGCCGTCGCCATTGCCCAGCATGAAGTAGCAACCGGGTTTGGCCTGCAGGAAGAAGCTGAAGTCCTCGGAACCCATGGTGGCCTCGAAGGGCACCACGTTGGCATCACCCACCACCTGGCCCAGCGCCTTGCGCACGAAATCGGTTTCCGCCGCATGGTTGATGGTGGGCGGGTAGTTGCGCTTGAAGGCGAACTCGCAAGTCGCGCCGAAGGCCGCGGCGGTGTGCTCGGCCACCACCTTCATGCGCTGTTCGATCAGGTCCAGCGTGTCGTAGCTGAAGGTCCGCACGGTGCCGCGCAGTTCGCAGCTGTCGGGCACCACGTTGGTCGCTTCACCGGCGTGGATCATGGTGACGCTGATGACACCCGGGTCGATGGGCTTGCGGTTGCGCGTGATGATGGTCTGGAAGGCCATCACCATCTGCGCCGCGATGGGCACCGGGTCCACGCCCAGGTGCGGCAGCGCGGCATGGCTGCCCTTGCCGCGGATGGTGATGTGGAATTCATTGCTGCTGGCCATCATGGCGCCGGGGTTCAC
>JANOAM010000583.1:0-3253 GCA_031411215.1 Betaproteobacteria bacterium | reverse complement strand
GATGTCCTTCTGGACCATGGGTTTCAACCAGCACACACGCGGTGTCTGGTGCAACAACATGGTCTACAACATCCACCTGCTCACCGGCAAGATCGCCACGCCGGGCAACAGCCCGTTCTCGCTGACGGGGCAGCCATCAGCCTGCGGCACGGCGCGTGAAGTCGGCACCTTTGCCAACCGCCTGCCCGCCGACATGGTGGTGACCAACCCCAAACACCGCGCACACGCCGAAGAGCTCTGGCAGCTGCCACCCGGCACCATCCCGGACGTGCCGGGCTACCACGCCGTGCTGCAGAACCGCATGCTCAAGGACGGCAAGCTCAACGCCTACTGGGTGATGGTCAACAACAACATCCAGGCCGGTGCCAACCTGATGCAGGAGGGCTACCCGGGCTACCGCAACCCGGCCAACTTCGTGGTCGTGTCGGACGCCTACCCGACCGTCACCGCCATTGCGGCCGACCTCATCCTGCCTGCTGCCATGTGGGTGGAAAAGGAGGGTGCTTATGGCAACGCCGAGCGCCGCACGCACTTCTGGCACGAACTGGTCCAGCCCCCGGGCGACGCGCGTTCAGACCTGTGGCAACTGATGGAGTTTTCCAAGCGCTTCAAGGTTGAAGAGGTGTGGCCGGCCGACTTGCTGGCCAAGAAGCCCGAATACCGCGGCAAGACATTGTTCGACGTGCTCTTCCGCAATGGCGAGGTGAACAAGTTCCCGGTGTCCGATGTGGAAGCCGGCTACGCCAACGCCGAGGCCAAGGCCTTTGGCTTCTACCCCCAGAAAGGCCTGTTCGAGGAGTACGCGCGCTTCGGTCGCGGCCACGCCCACGACCTGGCGCCCTTTGACACCTACCACCAGACCCGCGGCCTGCGCTGGCCCGTGGTGGCGGGCAAGGAAACCCTGTGGCGCTACAAGGAAGGCTCTGACCCCTACGTCAAGGCGGGCACGGGCTACCAGTTCTACGGCTTCCCCGACGGCAAGGCACGCATCTACGCCCTGCCCTATGAACCCGCGGCCGAGAGCCCGGACAAGGACTACCCGTTCTGGCTGTCCACCGGCCGGGTGCTGGAACACTGGCATTCGGGATCCATGACGCGCCGCGTGCCGGAACTGCACAAGGCCGTGCCGCACGCCGTCTGCTACATGCACCCGGACGACGCGGCGGCCCTGGGCCTGCGGCGCGGTTCCGAAATCGAGATCAGTTCGCGCCGCGGCAGCATGCGCACGCGTGTCGAAACCCGTGACCGCAACAAGCCGCCGCGCGGCCTGGTCTTCGTGCCCTGGTTCGACGCCAGCCAGCTGATCAACAAGCTGACACTGGACGCGACCGACCCGATCTCGTTCCAGACCGACTTCAAGAAGTGCGCCGTGAAGATCGTGAAGGTCCAGGGCACGAAGGAGGCGTCATGAAGTGGCTGAAGTGGCGCCAGGCCTTGAGCTGCTCCTTGCTGACGTGCTGCACGCTGCTGCTTGCACAGGCGGCACCCGTGGTGGACGCTATGCGCGGCACCACACCCATCACGGCCACGACTGAACCGCCACGGCTGGGCAATGCCGTCAACGACGACGCGCGCCTGAAACGCAACTACAGCTTCCAGCCGCCCGTCATTCCGCACCGCATCGACGGCTACCAGGTCGACAAGAACTTCAACAAGTGCCTGGACTGCCACGCCCGCGAAAAGACGGCTTTTTCGCAGGCGATTCCGGTCAGCGCCACACACTACATCGACCGCAGCGGCAAGGTGCTGGACCACATCTCGACGCGGCGCTACTTCTGCAAGCAGTGCCACGTGATGCAGGAGAACGTGCCGCCCTTGGTCGGCAACGTGTTCCGCGGCGACCCGGCAGACGCCGCCTCCGCGCCCAAAAAATAGACCGAGGTCACCGGCCATGCGCAAACTGATACAGCGGTACTGGAGCCTCGTCAGCAGGCCCAGCGTGCACTACAGCCTGGGCTTCCTGACCCTGGGCGGTTTCATCGGCGGCATCATCTTCTGGGGCGGCTTCAACACCGCCATGGAGGCGACCAACACCGAAGCCTTCTGCACCGGCTGCCACGAGATGCGTGACAACGTCTTTGTGGAACTGAAGACCACCATCCATTACACCAACCGGTCGGGCGTACGCGCCATCTGCTCCGATTGCCACGTGCCGCACAACTGGACCGACAAGATGGCCCGCAAGATGCAGGCCTCGAAAGAGGTCTGGGGCAAGGTCTTCGGCAGCATCGACACGCAGGAAAAGTTCCGCGACATGCGGCTGGAACTGGCGCGGCATGAATGGGCGCGGCTGAAAGCCAACGACTCGCTGGAATGCCGCAACTGCCACCAGTACGCGTCCATGGACTTCACCCGGCAGAGCGTGCGCGCGCAGAACATGCACGCGACCTATCTGGCCAACAAGGAGAAGACCTGCATCGACTGCCACAAGGGCATTGCCCACCGCCTGCCGCACATCCCTGCAGGCGAAGCACCCACGGACACGCCGGGGCAGGTCGTGCCCAAGCCTCCGTCAGGGGTCAGCACATCTTCCGCGCCAATGGACACGGTGGCCGCCGGCCAGGCCGTCGACAACCCGGTGCAGCGCCTGCCCAAGTGATGGCCAGGCCATGGCCATGCGCCTGAGTGCGGCATGTCGGCAATGGGATGGTCAGCTGCCCTTCAGTTGCGACTGCTCAGGGGCGGCCAACGACCCGAACCGGGCATCCGGCCGCCTGGATTGACGGCCGCGCAGCAGCCACTGGCGGGAATGGTGACCTCGTCATGGTGGCATGCTGTCATTTGGCCGGTTAGAACAACTGGCCCTGGCCGTCCGGCGCGGCCCGGCTGCGGCGCTTCGGCTTTGTGGTCGTTCGGGTGGGTGGCAAGCCACTTTTTCTTGAACCATGCTTGTGCTGGATGGCGTCGGCCTCGGCGTGTGCCTCGCGGGTCCGGCGCAGGCCGTACAGCTGTTCCTTCGCTGCCGCCACTGCCGTGCGCTCGTCGACGATCGGCGGCGGATAGGCCGCGGTGCCGATCTCCGGCACCCACTGCCGGATGTACAGGCCCTGCGGATCGTGGTCGTGCGCCTGCTTGGCTGGCGAGTAGATGCGCAGTGTGTTGATGCCGGTGGTGCCCGACTGCATCTGCATCTGGCTCCAGTGGATGCCGGGCTCGAAGTCGAGGAACTGGCGCGCCAGGAAGAGCCCCGGCTCGCGCCAGTGCAGCCACAGGTGGTAGGCCGCAAAGCTGACCAGCATCGCGCGCATGCGGA
>JANOAM010000582.1:0-5256 GCA_031411215.1 Betaproteobacteria bacterium | reverse complement strand
AGGGCTGTCGGGTCCTCGATGGTGGTCAGGTCGCCCGGGTCGCGGCCCTCACAGACCGCCTGGATGGCCCGGCGCAGCAGCTTGCCGGACCGGGTCTTGGGCAGCACCGACACAAACCGGACACGCGCCGGGCGGGCAACGGCACCCAGCTGTTCGTCCACCACTTTCATGATGGCGCCTTCCAGCTTCAGTGCCGCTTCGGGCGTGGCGGCGGCCGCTGAGTCCCTCAGCACAACGAAAGCCATCGCCACCTGGCCCTTCAGCGCGTCGGCCACGCCGACCACGGCCACTTCGGCCACGGACGCGTGGCTGGAGATGCTTTCCTCGATCTCGCGGGTGCCCAGGCGGTGGCCCGCGACGTTGATGACGTCGTCGGTGCGGCCCAGGATGAAGATGTAGCCGTCGGCGTCGCGTATGCCCCAGTCGAAGGTGCTGTAAATGGTCCTCCCCGGCACGCTCTTCCAATAGGTGTTGACGAAGCGTGCATCGTCGCGCCACACGGTCTGCATGCAGCCCGGCGGCAACGGGCCTTCAATGGCGACCACGCCTTTCTGGTTGGCGCCGGTCAGTTCCTCGCCGGTGTTTTCGTCCAGCAGCTTCACGTCATAGCCGTAGACGGCCTTGCCGGGGCTGCCGAACTTGCTGGTCGTGGGTTCGACGCCGTTGCACAGGCTCAGGATGGGCCAGCCGGTTTCGGTCTGCCAGTAGTTGTCGATGATGGGGCGGCCCAGGCTGCTGCTGATCCACTTGGCGGTGGGTTCGTCCAGCGGCTCGCCTGCCAGGAACAGCGCGCGCAGCGATGACAAGTCGTGCTTGCTGAGCGCCGCCGGGTCCTGCTTCTTCAGCACGCGCACCGCCGTGGGCGCGCTGAACATCACCGTGACCTTGTACTTCTCGACCAGGCTCCACCAGATGGCGGCGTCCGGGCGAGTCGGCAGGCCTTCATAAAGGATGGTGGCCATGCCGGCGATGAGAGGCCCGTAGATGATGTAGCTGTGACCCACCACCCAGCCGATGTCGCTGGTGCTGAAGTAGGTCTCGCCAGCCGTACTGGGCATGGGCGCGCAGAAGATGTGCTTCATGCTGGCAGCCAGCGCCACCGCATAGCCACCGGTGTCGCGCTGCACGCCCTTGGGTTTGCCCGTTGTGCCGCTGGTGTACAGCGTGTAGCTGGGGTGCGTGGCGTCCACCCACTCACAGGGCACCGTTGTGGTCATGTGCTTTTCGCGCCAGGCTGCGTAGTCCTCATCACGGCCTTCCACACGGGTGAACGGCGCCAGCCCGCGGTCCACCATCAGCACCCTGGCCGGCTTGTGCGCGGCCAGGTGAATGGCCTCGTCCAGCAGCGGCTTGTAGGGCATGACCTTGCCGCCGCGGCTGCCCGCGTCGGCGCTGATGATCAGCGCGGGTTCAGCGTCGTCGATGCGGCTCGCAAGGCTCACACTGGCAAAGCCACCGAAGACCACCGAGTGCAGCGCGCCTATGCGCACGCAGGCCAGCATGGCAAAGGCGGCTTCCGGGATCATGGGCATGTAGACCAGCACGCGGTCGCCCTTCTTCACGCCCAGGCTCTGCAACGTGGCGGCCATGCGCTGCACCTCGGCGTGCAGTTGCGCAAAGCTGTAGACACGTTCCTGGCCGGTTTCGGTGGAGACGAAGATCAGCGCGTTCTGGTCGGCGCGCGTGGCCAGGTGGCGGTCCACCGCGTTGTGGCACAGGTTGGTGGTGCCGCCCACGAACCAGCGCGCGAAGGGCGGGTTGCTGTAATCGCAGATCTGCTGGGGTGGCGTCTGCCAGTCAATCAGTTGCGCCTGTTCGGACCAGAAGGCGTCACGGTCGTCGATCGAGCGGCGGAAGAATTCGGCGTAATCGGCTTTGGCGGCCATGCGGCATGTCTCCTGGGTCCTGGATTTTTCGCCCGCGCGGCTGCCGTCTGGCGCCGCGGGTTTTCCCTTTGGGGTTTGTTCGGGTTTTGAGAGATTGGGCGGCCAGGGTCTGACTCTCGCCTGACGCTCTTCCCACATCACGAAAACCACATGGCGAAAGGCACACAGCCTGTTGCACCCCTTTCGGCCTGCCTGCGGGTCCACCACGTTGACGGAGCCGGAGCCGCTGCTATCCTCCGCCCGCCCCATGCCCAAGCGACTGAAACCCCTGTTGACCGCTGCGCTGCTGGGCCTGCTCTGCGCGGGCCCGCTGCGCGCCGCGCCGGACACGCCTCCGGGCGACGCTGTGTTGCTGCTGCTGCAGGAAAAGGGGCTGCTGCCGACCGCTGCGCAGATCGAAGCCAACCCCATCGTGCAGCAGATGCGCGACACCGCGTCCGACTTGGTCATGCAGGCCATGAACTTCCTGGGCGTGCCCTACCGCCGCGGCGGCAACACGGCCGACCAGGGCTTCGACTGCAGCGGCTTCACCCGCTTTGTGTTTGAGAACAGCATCGGACTGGTGCTGCCGCGCCGTGCCGACGAACAGGCCAAGAGCAGCAGCCTGCTGGCCGTCAAGCGCGATGAACTCAAGCCCGGCGACCTGGTGTTCTTCAACACCATGCGTCGCGCCTTTTCTCATGTGGGCATCTACGTGGGCGAAGGCAAGTTCATCCACGCGCCGCGCTCCGGCGGCGAGGTGCGCGTGGAAGACATGCGCCAGGCCTACTGGTCCAAGCGCTTCAACGGCGCGCGCCGCGCCGAGTTGCCGGCGCCGGACGCCACGCCCACCGCACCGCGGCTCCAGTAAAGCCCAGTAGCCCACCCCGGGTCGTGGGCACCACGCGGCCCTGCACAATCGGCCCATGGGCGAAAGCATCATTCCACTGGCCGACCTGCGCTACGCCGCCGCGCTGCCGCGCATTCCCGAACAGCCCGTTGCACCCACCGGCCTGCTGACTGACCGACTGGGTCGCCCGCTGCACGACCTGCGCATCAGCGTCACCGACCGCTGCAACTTCCGCTGCAGCTACTGCATGCCCAAGGAAGTCTTCGACCGCGACTACAAGTTCCTGCCGCAGACGTCCCTGCTGTCCTTCGAAGAAATCACGCGCATCGCCAGGCTCTTCGTCGCCCATGGCGTGAGCAAGCTGCGCCTGACTGGCGGCGAACCGCTGCTGCGCAAGCACCTGGAAGCGCTGATTGCACAACTGGCCGAACTGCGCACGCCCAGCGGCGACGCGCTGGACATCACGCTCACCACCAACGGTTCCTTGCTGGAACGCAAGGCGCAGGCGCTGTTCGATGCTGGCCTGAAGCGTGTCACTGTGAGCCTGGACGCGCTGGATGACAGCATCTTTCGGCGCATGAACGATGTTGACTTCCCGGTGGCCGACGTGCTGCGGGGCATCGACGCCGCACTGCGCGTGGGCCTGGCGCCCATCAAGGTCAACATGGTGGTCAAGCGCGGCACCAACGACCAGGAGATCGTGCCGCTGGCGCGCCACATCCGCGACCACTGCGGACCCGGCGTGGTGCTGCGTTTCATCGAATACATGGACGTCGGCGCCACCAACGGCTGGCGCATGGACGAGGTGCTGCCTTCACGCGACGTGCTGGCGCGCCTGAACGAGGTCTTCCCGCTGGAGCCGCTGCACGCCAGCGCACCTGGCGAAACCGCGCAACGTTGGCGTTATGCCGACGGCGGCGGCGAGGTCGGTGTCATCAGCAGCGTGACGCAGGCCTTCTGCCACGACTGCAACCGCGCGCGCCTTTCCACCGAGGGCAAGCTGTTCCTGTGCCTGTTCGCCAGCCAGGGCCACGACCTGCGCGCGCTGCTGCGCGGCGGCTGCAGCGACGAGCAGTTGTCGGGTGCCATCGGCCTGATCTGGGGCGCCCGGGACGACCGGTACTCCGAACTGCGCAGCGCCCAGAAGGCAGATGCCGGCACGGGCCAGCGGCGCATCGAGATGCATTACATCGGCGGTTAGGCCGGCGGCAGCGGGCTCCGGGCCGCTGCTTTTTCAGTCGGCGCCAGCTTCTGCCAGGGCCGGGGTCGTGATCTCTCCGGGAACGGTCTTTCTGGCAAACAGCGAGTAGACCGTCGGCACCACGAAGATGGTCAACAGCGTGCCCACGCTCATGCCGCCCACGATGACCCAGCCGATCTGCTGACGGCTTTCCGCACCCGCGCCGGTGGCCAGGGCCAGCGGCACCGCGCCCAGCACCATGGCGCCGGTGGTCATGAGGATGGGGCGCAGGCGCAGGCTGGCGGCTTCCATCACCGCCTCGGTCACGCTGCGGCCCTGCTGGCGCAGTTGGTTGCTGAACTCCACGATCAGGATGCCGTGTTTGGTGATCAGACCCACCAGCGTGATCAGCCCGATCTGCGAAAACACGTTGATCGTGCCGCCCGACAACTGCAACGCCGCCAACGCGCCCACCAGGGACAGCGGCACTGCCAGCAGGATGATCAGCGGGTCCACGAAACTTTCGAACTGCGCCGACAGCACCAGGAAGATGAACAGCAGCGCCAGCACGAAGACCAGCGTCAGCGATCCCGACGAGGACTTGAACTCACGGCTCACGCCATTGAGTTCAGTGGCGTAACCGGACGGCAGCACACGCTGGGCGGTCTGGTCCATGAAGCCCAGCGCCTCACCCAGTGAAAAGCCCGGCGTGAGATTGGCCGTGATGGTGACGGATCGGCGTTGGTTGAAGTGGTTCAACTCGCGTGGACTCACAGCTTCGCGCGTGCGCACCAGGCTGGACAGCGGCACCATGGTGTCCGCGCGGCCGCGCACGAAGATCTTGTCGATCTGGTCCGGCGTCACACGACCGCTGGCGCCTGTCTGCACCAGCACGTCGTACTGCTCGGCGTCGCGCTTGTAGCGCGTCACCACGCGTCCGCCCAGGATGGTCTCCACCGTGCGGGCCACGGATTCCACCGACACACCCAGGTCGGCCGCACGCGCGCGGTCCACCTCCATGAAGATCTCCGGCTTGTTCAACTGCAGGTCCATGTCGGGCTGCACGATGCCGGGGTTCTTCTGCATTTCCGCGATGAACTGCTGGCCCACACGCGACATGTTTTCGTAGGTGTCGCCGCTGACGATGACGAAGTTGATGGACCGCTCGCGGAAGCCCTGGCCCAGGCTGGGTGGCGTGATCGGGAACACCTGCACGCCCGGTAGCGCGCCCAGCTTGGGCAGCAGCGAACGCGCCAGTTCTGGCGTCGACTGCTTGCGATCTTCCCAGTCCACCGTGCGCACCACGGCCGAAGCGGTGCTGACCTGGCCACCACCCATGAACATGAAGCGGCGGTCGAACT
>JANOAM010000581.1:0-3980 GCA_031411215.1 Betaproteobacteria bacterium | reverse complement strand
AGTGCGGATGGGCAACGGCAAGGGCAACCCCGAGTACTACGTGGCCGAGATCCAGCCGGGCAAGGTCCTGTACGAGATCAACGGCGTCCCCGAGCAACTCGCACGCGAAGCCTTCCAGCTCGCGTCGGCCAAGCTGCCCCTACGCACCACGTTTGTGGCGCGTCAGGTCGGCACCTGAGCCCGCAAGGAGCACCGAGATGAAAACATCCGAACTGCGCACCAAGGACATCGCCGCGCTGGAGAAGGAAGTCTCCGATCTGCTGAAGGCCCACTTCGGCCTGCGCATGCAGAAGGCGACGCAACAACTCACCAACCACACACAGCTGGGCAACACCCGCCGTGACGTGGCCCGTGTGAAGACCATCATTGCCGAAAAGAAGAGGGCCGCGAAATGAGCGAAACCCAACAAGCCGCACCGGTGACCAACACCCGCACGCTGATCGGCCGCGTCGTCAGCGACAAGCGCGCCAAGACCGTGACCGTGCTGGTCGAGCGCCGCAACGCGCACGAGCTGTACGGCAAGATCGTCGGCAAGTCGTCCAAGTACCACGCCCACGACGAAATGAACGAGGCGAAGATGGGCGACCTGGTGGAGATCTCCGAAGGCCGCCCGATCAGCAAGACCAAGAGCTGGACGGTGACCCGCCTGGTCGAAAAGGCCACGCTGGTCTAAAGACCACGAACCCGCCAGTGACGGCCGGAAGCTGGAGACTCCAGCCCCGGTCGTTTTTAATTACACACCCCAGGAGGTCCCATGTTGAAAGTTGGAGACAAGCTGCCCGCCGGCAGCCTGCAGGAATTCATCGAAGTCGAAGGCAATGGCTGCACGCTGGGCCCCAACACGTTCGACCTGGAAAAGGCCACTGCCGGCAAGAAGATCGCCATCTTCGCGCTGCCCGGCGCCTACACGCCCACCTGCTCGGCCAAGCATGTGCCGGGTTATGTGGAGCAGGCTGACGCGTTGAAGGCTGCGGGTGTGGACGAGATCTGGTGCGTGTCCGTCAACGACGCCTTCGTGATGGGCGCCTGGGGCCGTGACCAGAAGACTGGCGGCAAGGTGCGCATGATGGCCGACGGCAGCGCCGCGTTTGCCCAGGCGGCTGGTCTGTCACTGGACCTGACCGCCAAGGGCATGGGCGTGCGCAGCTCGCGCTACTCGATGCTGGTGGTGGATGGTGTCGTCAAGACGCTGAACGTCGAAGCGCCGGGCAAGTTCGAAGTCAGCGACGCCGCCACCATGTTGGCGCAGGCCAAGGCGGTCTGAGACATCCAAAGATGATTGCGGCTGCCGCTTGACGCGGGGCCGCATCTTCTGTCATACTGCAAGGCTTCGCCGTCGAGGCATGCGCACCAGCCAGGAAGTCAGGCCAGCGCAGACCCCTTCGGCATCACCCCATCCCCGGGCCCAAGACTGGCCGGACCACGCAGCTGAACAAGCCGCAGGGCCGCCCAAGTTGGGAGAAGAGACAACATGATCCAAATGCAATCGCGGCTTGACGTGGCCGACAACACGGGCGCGAAGTCTGTCATGTGCATCAAGGTGCTGGGCGGCTCCAAGCGCCGCTACGCCGGCATTGGCGACGTCATCAAGGTCAGCATCAAGGAAGCCGCACCCCGTGGTCGCGTCAAGAAGGGCGAGGTCTACAGCGCTGTCGTCGTTCGCACCGCCAAGGGTGTGCGCCGCCAGGACGGCTCGCTGATCAAGTTCGACGGCAACGCCGCCGTGCTGCTGAACGCCAAGCTGGAGCCGATCGGCACCCGCATCTTCGGGCCGGTCACGCGTGAGCTGCGCACCGAGCGCTTCATGAAGATCGTCTCGCTGGCTCCCGAAGTGCTTTGAAGGACGTGCTCTAAGCGCCGCCTCGTTAGGACATCCGACCATGAACAAGATTCGCAAGGGCGACCAGGTCATCGTGACCACTGGCCGCGACAAGGGCAAGCGCGGCACCGTTTCGCTGCGCGTGGACGAAGACCGCATCGTGGTCGACGGCGTGAACGTGGCCAAGAAGCACGTCAAGCCGAACCCGCTGAAGGGCACCACCGGTGGTGTCGTCGACAAGACCATGCCCATCCACCAGTCCAACGTGGCGATCTACAACGCCGCCACGGGCAAGGCTGACCGCGTGGGCATCAAGTTGCTGGCTGACGGCAAGAAGGTCCGCGTCTACAAGTCCAGCGGCGAAGAGATCAAGGCTTAATCATGGCAAAGACCCAAGCAGTCCCCGCCGGCAAGGCCGACGCTGTCACCAGCGCCCGCCTGCAGACGATCTACCGTGAGAAGATCGTCCCCGAGTTGATGGCCAAGTTCGGCTTTACCTCGGTCATGCAAGTGCCGCGGCTGGAAAAGATCACCCTGAACATGGGCGTGTCAGAAGCCGTCAGCGACAAGAAGGTCATGGACAACGCTGTTGCCGACCTGACCAAGATCGCCGGCCAGAAGCCCGTCGTCACCAAGAGCAAGAAGGCCATCGCCGGCTTCAAGATCCGTGACGGCGTGCCCATCGGCACCATGGTCACGCTTCGCGGCGTGCGCATGTACGAATTCCTGGACCGTTTCGTCACCGTGGCCCTGCCGCGTGTACGTGACTTCCGCGGCATCAGCGGCCGCAGCTTTGACGGCCGTGGCAACTACAACATTGGCGTCAAGGAACAGATCATCTTCCCCGAAATCGAGTACGAGAAGATCGACGCGATCCGCGGGATGAACATCAGCATCACGACCAGCGCCAAGAACGACGACGAATGCAAGGCGCTGCTCGCCGCATTCAAGTTCCCCTTCAAGAACTGACGCGGCACCAGGAAACACACATGGCCAAACTGTCCATCAAGCAGCGCGAACTCAAGCGTGAGAACCTCGTTGCCAAGTACGCCAAGAAGTACGCCGAACTGAAGGGCATCTCCAACGATGCCAAGAAGAGCGATGAAGAGCGTTACGCCGCCCGCCTGGAACTCCAGAAGCTGCCGCGCAACGCCAACCCGACCCGCCTGCGCAACCGTTGCGAACTGACCGGCCGTGGCCGTGGCACGTTCCGCATGTTCGGCCTGGGCCGCAACAAGATCCGCGAACTCGCCTTCAAGGGCGACATTCCCGGCATGGTCAAGGCCAGCTGGTAATCCGGCGCGCAGATCAGGAGCAAATTCATGAGCATGAGTGATCCCATCGCCGACATGCTGACCCGCATTCGCAACGCCCAGAGCGTCGCGAAGTCGGCAGTCACGATGCCCTCTTCCAAGTTGAAGGTGGCGATAGCGCAGGTGTTGAAGGACGAAGGCTACATTGACGGTTTTGCCGTCAAGGCCAACGACGGCAAGACCGAGCTGGAAGTCGCGTTGAAGTACTACGCTGGCCGCCCGGTCATCGAGCGCATCGAACGCGTCAGCCGCCCCGGCCTGCGTGTCTACAAGGGCCGCGATGCCATTCCCCAGGTCATGAATGGCCTTGGCGTGGCGATCGTGACCACGCCCAAGGGCGTGATGACGGACCGCAAGGCTCGCCAGACCGGTGTCGGTGGCGAAGTGCTTTGCTACGTCGCATGACCTTGACGAAGAACGGAGCCAGAACATGTCCCGCGTAGGAAAAATGGCCATCGCCGTCCCCAAGGGTGTCGACGTGGCAATCACTGCAGAGAGCATCACCGTCAAGGGTGCCAACGGCACGCTGGTTCGCCAGCAAAACCCGCTGGTGAAGGTGAGCAACGACAACGGCCAGCTCACATTCGCCGCCAACGACAGCTCCAAAGCTGCCGACGCGATGAGCGGCACCATGCGTGCGCTGCTGGCCAACATGGTCAGTGGCGTGAGCAAGGGCTTCGAGAAGAAGTTGTCCCTGGTCGGCGTGGGCTTCCGTGCCCAGGCCGCTGGCCAGAAGCTGAACCTGCAGATCGGTTTCTCTCACCCCGTGGTGAAGGACATGCCGGCCGGCATCAAGGTGGCTACGCCCACCCAGACCGAGATCGTGATCTCGGGCGCCGACCGCCAAG
>JANOAM010000580.1:0-1692 GCA_031411215.1 Betaproteobacteria bacterium | reverse complement strand
AGACGCACGAAGTCGGCCACGTTCTGCGCGGCTGACTGTGCCGGCACCACCAGCACGAAGTCGGCACGCACCACCTCGCTGATGCCCACCAGTTCCTTGGCCGGGTCGTAGGGCAGCTTGCTGAAGGCCGATGCCGCGATGGCGATGGAACCCACCTCACCCAACAGCAGGCTGTAGCCGTCGGCCGGGCTCTTGGCCACGGCCTGCGCGGCTATCTGGCCACCGGCACCCGCGCGGTTGTCCACCACCACCTGCTGCTTCAGCACGTCGGCCAGCTTGGCGCCCAGCAGGCGGGCCACCACGTCCGGCCCGGTGCCGGGTGGGAAGCCGACGATCAGGCGCAGCGCACGGTCCGGGTAGGCCTGGGCCCAGGCGGCCGGGGCCAGGGTGGTGAGCGTGCTGGCGGCGGCCAGGGACAGCAGGTGGCGGCGGGTGGTCATGGGGTGTCTCCGTGCGTGTGGTGACTGGCCGCAGCGCGGCCGGTACGCACGGAGTCTGCGGCCGGCAGGTGCGTGCGCCTGTCAGCCGTGAGGACGACGGGAAGGCCCCGGCCGGGTTCGTTGACAGCCGTTCAGTCGTCGAATGCGGTTGTGGCGGCGACCATGCCAAAACGTGCGAACAGCTCGCTGCGGAAGTGCACACCCAGCCGGGTGTAGGCGCGTGCGCGGTAGGTGCGCACGCTGGAGACCTTCAATTGCAGGTCGGCTGCGATGCCGTCGTGGCTCCAGCCGCGCAGCAGGCGTTCGCAGACGTCCAGCTCGCGCGTGGTCAGGCGTGAGCAGGTGGCCAGCAGCGCGGCGCGCACGTCGGCCGAGCTGCGCGGCGAAGCGACCCTGGCCTCTCCGCGCAGGGCCAGGTGCCGTTGCACCCCGCGGAAGATGATGGGCGCCAGGTTCTCAAACCGTTCGCGCTCACGCGGGCTGAAGCGGCCCTGGTGCTCGTGGCGGTACAAGTTGACGGCCAGCAGCGTGTGGCTGGCCGTGGGCGCGGCCACGCTGAACCGTTCCAGCACCTGGTGGGCGCGGTAGATGGCGTCGCGGTGGTCGGCGCTGGGCGCCTCGTCTGCGTGCATGGTGGTCACCGCGGGCATGGCTTGCCGGCGCACGGCGTCAAAGCTGGTGTCACGCCGCCACAGGCCGCTTGCATAGGCCGCGAAGCAGTCGCGGGTGCGGTCGGCCACACCGCGGCTGGCCGACAGGTGCAGCAGAGGTGGCTCGCCCGGCCGCAGTTCGTAGACCGACCAGGACGCGGCCTGCAACGCCGTCTGCAGCGCGGCCAGGCCGGCATCGGCGAAGGACGTGCGGCCGATCGTGTCCACCCAGTCGGCGGCACTGGTCAGCACGGCGCGGCTGTCGTCCTCGCGGAGGACAGCGCGCGGCCCATCCGTCCAGGCTCTGCTGCCATCATCGGCGCTTGCGCCGTACAACCCCAGAGCTTCACCCATGGCCGACTCCTTCTTCGACGACGACTTTCCCGCGCCGCCCGCGCTGCTGCCCATGACCCGCATCGCCTGCGACGTGGGCCCGCTGGTGAGCCTGGGCCTGGCGCCGGCGGGCGAGCGCCGCTACGTGCCGCTGGGCGGCGGCACCGTGCGCGGGCCGGAACTCAACGGCCGCCTGATCGAAGGCGGTGTGGACTGGCAGGTGGCACGCAGTGACGGTGCGCTGGAGATCGCGGCCCACTACGTCATCG
>JANOAM010000579.1:0-5522 GCA_031411215.1 Betaproteobacteria bacterium | reverse complement strand
GCCGACCTCATCAACGCCGGCAAGCAGACCGTCACCACCATCGCCGGCAGCAGCATCTTCGGCAGCCACGACAGTTTTGCCATGATCCGCGGCGGCAAGATCGACCTGTCCATCCTGGGTGCCATGCAGGTCAGCGAAAAGGGCGACCTGGCCAACTGGATGATCCCCGGCAAGATGGTCAAGGGCATGGGCGGCGCCATGGACCTGGTGGCCGGCGTCAAGCAGGTGGTGGTGCTGATGGAGCACGTGGCGAAGAAGAAGGACGGCAGCATCGACCTGAAGATCCTGCCCGCCTGCACGCTGCCGCTGACGGGCCTGGGTGTGGTCAACCGCATCATCACCGACCTGGCGGTGCTGGACGTGACACCGCTGGGCCTGAAGGTGGTGGAGATGGCGCCAGGTGTCACGCGTGAGGAGTTGCAGTCGAAGACCGGCGCTCCTCTGCACTGAAGAGGTATCGGGCGCTCGCCTAACATGAGGGCTTCCTGGAGGAAGCCCTCATGCGTTTCGGACCTTCTTGGTCGCTGCTGGCCTCGCTGTTTGTCTTCATTCCGACAGTCTGCACAGGGCAGCTTGCCAAGGTGCCGGGCGGCGAGATCACCACCATCCCGTCCATGCCCGAACTGGCTTCGGGTTGGACACCCAAGCCGGGCTGGTCCGCCAAGCGTTTCATGGTGGCCGCGGCCAACCCGCTGGCCACCGAGGCGGGCTACCAGATCCTGCGCCAGGGCGGCAATGCGCTGGACGCCGCCATCGCCGTGCAGATGGTGCTGGGCCTGGTGGAGCCGCAGAGCAGCGGCGTCGGCGGCGGTGCCTTCCTGCTGCACTGGGACGGCCGCCATGTGAAGGCCTGGGACGGTCGCGAGACCGCGCCCGCGGCCGCCGATGAACGAATGTTCCTGGGCGCCGACGGCCGGCCCGTGCCTTTTGGCGAAGCCGTGTACGGTGGCCGCGCGGTGGCCACGCCCGGCGTGGTGGCCATGCTGGAAGCCGCCCACAAGGCGCATGGCAAGCTGCCCTGGTCCAAGCTCTTCGAGCCGGCAATCACACTGGCCGAAGCTGGCTTCGCGATCAGCCCGCGTCTGTTCACGCAGATCAGCGGCAACCCGCACCTGGCCCGCGACCCACTGGCGTACAAGTTCTTCTTCGATGCCCATGGCAAGGCGCTGCCCGTCGGCCACGTGCTGCGCAACCCCGCGCTGGCGGCCGTGCTGCGCAGCGTGTCCACGAAGGGCAGCGCCGGCTTCACGCAAGGACCGGTGGCGGCGGACATGGTGGCTCGCGTGCGGGGCAATGCCGTGCCGGGCCGCATGACGGCCATCGACCTGGCGCAAGCCCGCCCGCGTGAACGCGAGCCGCTGTGCACCGACTGGCGGGCGTTGTGGCGCGTCTGCGGTTTCCCGCCGCCGTCGTCGGGACACCTGGCGGTGATGCAGATCCTGGGCTTGCTGGACCGCGCCACGGCACAGCCGCCCGCACTGGTCAATGGCATTCCAGGCCCCGACTGGCTGCACGTCTACACCGAAGCATCACGCCTGGCCTATGCCGACCGCGCACAGTACGTCGCTGACCCTGACTTCGTCGTCGCGCCTGGTGGCGACTGGAAAACGCTGCTGGCCGACGACTACCTGCGCCAGCGCGCGGCGCTGATAGTCCCGCAGAGCATGAAAGTGGCCACACCCGGCACACCGGCGCCGGTGCTGGCCAGCTACGCGCCCATGGCCGAGCAGCCCGAACACGGCACCAGCCACATCAGCGTGGTCGATGGCGATGGCCGGGCCGTGGCCATGACCACCACCATTGAGGCCTTCTTCGGGTCCCGTGTGATGAGCGACGGCGGCACCGGGCTGCCCGGTGGCTTCCTGCTCAACAACCAGATGACGGACTTCGCATTGCAGCCCACCGACGCGCAGGGGCGCCCCGTCGCCAACCGCATCGAGCCCGGCAAACGGCCGCGTTCCAGCATGAGCCCGACGCTGGTCTTCGACAAGGCTGACGGCCGACTGGTGATGACATTGGGTTCACCCGGCGGCCCTGTCATCATCCACTTCGTCGCCAAGACGCTGCTGGGCACCTTGCAATGGGGGCTGGACGCACAGCGTGCCATCGACCTGCCGAACTTCGCATCGCTGAACGGGCCGACGATCCTGGAGAAGGGTCTGTTCCCGGCGGCCACGGCCGAGGCGTTGCGTGCACGTGGCCACGTGGTGGTGGAAGTGGAACTGACCAGTGGACTGCAGGCCATCCAGCGCACGCCGGCAGGTTGGTTCGGTGGCGCCGACCCGCGGCGCGAAGGTGTGGTCAAAGGAGATTGACATGGTGCAGCTGTTCGATCCTGCTCGACATGAAACGCTGGCCGGCGAAACTTGGAGCGAGGCTGCTGCGCGTGCGGCGATCGAACGCTGGACCGCGTCCGCGCTGGAAGACTTCGACCCCGCCCGTGGCTGGCGCGCGCACCCGCGCGAGGGCGGCGGCGCGCCCGGCGAACCGCTGCAGGAGTTGTACGGCGGCGCAGGCGGCGCGATCTGGGCGCTGGAACACCTGGCCGACGCAGGTGCCATCCAACGGCGCTGGGACTTCAGCGGTTTTTGCCAAGGCCTGGCCGATCAGCAGTTGGCCGCGCTGGCCGATAGCCAGCATGGCACGGCGTCCTTCCTGCTCGGCGAATCGGGGCTGCGCCTGCTGCAGTGGAAGCTGACGCGCGACGAAGCCGTGGCGCAGCGCCTGTACGACGTGGTGCATGCCAACCTGCACAACCCCGTGCGTGAGCAGTTGTGGGGTTCGCCCGGCAGTGTGCTGGCTGCCATCGCCATGGCCGAACTGACCGGCGCGCCGCACTGGGCGGCGCTGGTGCAGCATGCGGTGCAAATCATCTGGGACGAGATGGTGCCCATCGCCGATGCCGGTGGCACGATGGGCTGGGTGCAGGACTTGTACGGCCGTGTCGAGACGCTGATCGGCGCCGGTCACGGCTTCGTCGGCAATGTCTACCCGGCGGTGCGTGGTGCGGCTTTCATCGCACCCGCCCAGCTGGACGGTTATGCAGACCGCGCGCTGGCCTTCCTGCAGGCCACCGCCTTGCGCGAAGGCGGCTTCGTCAACTGGTGGCCGCGTGTGCCGCCGTACTCGCCCAGCAACAAACCGCCGCTGGTGCAGGACTGCCACGGCGGGCCCGGTCTCATCTGCCGCCTGGCCGGCCTGCCGCGCAGCGTGTCTCAGACGGCGGCCTGGGACAGGCTGCTGCTGCAAGCGGGTGAACTGACCTGGCACGCCGGCCCGCTGAACAAGGGCGTGGCCTTCTGCCACGGCACGGCAGGCAGCGTGGACGCTTCCCTGAAGCTCTTCAAACGCACGGGTGATGAGCGTTGGCTGGACCGCGCACGTGCCTTCGCCATGCACGGCATCGTGCAGGTGGATCGTGAACGCGAGATCCACGGCCAGGGCCGCCACACCTTGTGGACGGGCGACCTGGGCATGGCTTGCGTGCTGTGGGACTGCACCAGTGGCGAGCCCGGCTTCCCGACCCTGGACCGGTTCTAGCGCTGCTGGTGTGCCGCCAAGGCTGCGGCCGCTTCGCCCACCAGCGCCGGCCCGCGGTAGATAAGGCCCGTGTAGATCTGCACCAGGTCCGCGCCCGCGTCCATCTTGCTGCGCGCGCTGGCCGCGTCGGTGACGCCGCCCACGCCGATGATGGGATAGCCCGTGCCCAGTTCCGCGCGCAGCAGTCGGATCACTCGGTTGCTGGGCTCGAGCACCGGTGTGCCACTGAGGCCGCCGGTCTCGTTGGCATGCGGCTGTCCGCGCACCGCGTCGCGCGACACGGTGGTGTTGGTGGCGACGACACCGTCGATGCCATGCTTCTTCAGCGCGACGGCAATCAGGCGCACCTGGTCCGGTTCCAGGTCCGGCGCGATCTTCACGAACAGGGGCACCTGGCGGCCATGTTGGCGGGCCAGCGCCAGGCGCTGTTCCTGCAGCATGGACAGCAGCGCTTCCAGCGCCCCGTCGCTCTGCAGTTCACGCAGGTTCTGGGTGTTGGGGCTGCTGATGTTGACGGTGACGTAGTCCGCATGCGGGTACACGCCGGCCAGGCCGATCAGGTAGTCGTCAACCGCAAACTGGATGGGCGTGACCGCGTTCTTGCCGATGTTCAGGCCCACGATGCCACCCGCGGCGCGGTAGGTCCTGGCGCGCTGCACGTTGGCCAGGAAGGCGTCCAGGCCTCCGTTGTTGAAGCCCAGCCGGTTGATCAGGGCCGTCTTGGCGGGCAGGCGGAACATGCGTGGTTTGTCGTTGCCCGGCTGGCCCTTGGGCGTGACAGTGCCGACTTCGATGAAGCCAAAGCCCATGGCGCCCAGGCCGTCTATGCAGCGGCCGTTCTTGTCCAGCCCTGCGGCCAGGCCCAGGCGGTTGGGGAACTTCAAGCCGGCCACGGTGACCGGGTCGTTCACCCGGGGCTGCGCCCACAGGCACTGCGCGGGGGTGTTCTGCAGGCGGGCGATGCTGCCCAGCGTCAGGTCATGGGCAGCCTCGGGGTCCAGGCCAAAGAGAAAGGGGCGCGTCAGCGCGTAGGGAACAAGAGACATGCCAGGGATTGTCCCTGACGGGCCTTGGATAATCGCCGCATGAACCAAGACGAATTGAAAGCCCTTGTGGGCCAGGCCGCGCTGGCCCATGTGGTGCGTGGTGACCTGGTGGGCGTGGGCACGGGCAGCACGGTGAACCACTTCATCGACGCGCTGGCGACGATCAAGGACGACATCCGCGGCGCCGTCAGCAGTTCCAGCAGGAGCACGGAACGGTTGCTGGCGCATGGCATCCGTGTCTTCGAGGCCGCCGACGTGCGCGGCCTGCCGGTGTACGTGGACGGCGCCGATGAGATCGACCCGCGCGGCTGCATGATCAAGGGCGGCGGCGCGGCGCTGACACGCGAGAAGATCGTCGCCGACCTGGCGCAGCGCTTTGTCTGCATCGCCGATGAGAGCAAGCGGGTCGCGGTGCTGGGTGCTTTTCCGTTGCCGGTGGAGGTCATCCCCATGGCCGCGGCCCAGGTCACGCGCCGCTTCGCACAGCTGGGCGGCAAGGCCACGTTGCGCGCCGGTGTGACCACGGACAACGGCAACCCCATCCTGGACGTGCGCGGCCTGTCCATCACCGAGCCGCTTGCCATGGAGACCGAGATCAACCAGTGGCCCGGCGTGGTCACGGTGGGTATCTTCGCCCGCCACCGCGCCAGCGTCTGCCTGCTGGGCACTGCGCAAGGTGTCCAGACGCTGGTGTTCTAATCGCGTCAGCCGGGCCTTCAGAAGCCCCAGTCCGCTCTCCGCCACCCAAAGGAACCGCCTTGGCCAAGCCCAATTACTCGTTCGAGAAGCGCCAGCGCGAGTTGGCGAAGAAGAAGAAGAAGGAAGAGAAGGACAAGGAAAAGGCCGCTCGCAAGGCTGCGGGCCTGCCGCCCCTTGAAGACCAGCCGGAAGACGGCGACGACAGCGAAGGCGCCGCGCCGGCTCAACCGGGCTGAG
>JANOAM010000578.1:0-2065 GCA_031411215.1 Betaproteobacteria bacterium | reverse complement strand
CAGCGCCGCGCAACGCGAGATCCACGAGGTCTACACCGGCATCATGGCCGCGCCCACCGCGCTGCTCAAGCGCTGGGTGATGGCCTTGCAAAACGACAACGCGCAGAAGGAGTTCTACCTGACCGACGTGGTGGCCGCGGCGGTGGCCGAAGGCGTGGCCGTGGTGGCCAGCAAGGCCCCCAGCGAAACGGAAGTGCTGGGTGTCAACAGTCCCGTGCAGCTGGCCGACCTGGAACGCCGCTTCCAGCGCCAGCAGGCCGACACGCTGATGGAAGCCGGCGTACGTCTGGCCGACCCGGCGCGCTTTGACCAGCGTGGCACGCTGACCTGCGGCACCGATGTCGAGATCGACATCAATTGCGTCTTCGAAGGCACCGTGCACATCGCCGACGGCGCGCGTATCGGTGCGAACTGCGTGGTTCGTGATGCAAGCATTGGCGCGGGTGCGGTGATCCATCCCTTCACGCACATCGAAGGTGCTGAAGTCGGTGCGGGGTCACTGATCGGCCCCTTCGCGCGGCTGCGTCCTGGCGCTGTGCTGGGCACGGAAGTCCACATCGGCAACTTCGTCGAAGTCAAGAACAGCACGCTGGCCGCCGGCTCAAAAGCCAACCACCTGGCGTATCTGGGCGACGCCACAGTGGGCGAACGTGTCAACTACGGCGCCGGCAGCATCACAGCCAACTACGACGGCGCCAACAAACACCGCACCGTGATCGGCAATGACGTGCACGTGGGCAGCAACTGCGTCATCGTGGCGCCGGTGACGCTGGGCGACGGCGCCACCATCGGCGGCGGCAGCACCATTGCCAAGGACGCGCCGGCCGGCCAGCTGACCGTGGCCCGCGCCAAGCAGGTCACTTTGCCGGGCTGGGTGCGGCCGAAGAAGCCACCGAAGAAGTCCTGAACTGCCGCTCACGCAGCCAGGCCTCGAAGGCCTGCGCGGGCTGCGGCGCCAGTGCCAGATGGCCTTGCTGCACGTCGCAGCCCTGCACCAGAAGCAGGTCACGTTGTGCGGCGGTGGCCACGCCCTCGGCCAGCACCTGCAGGCCCAGGCCGCGCCCGAGCTGGATGATCGACTGCACGATGGCCGCCGAGCCACCATCAGCCGGCAGGCCTTCGACAAAACCACGGTCTATCTTCAGCCGGTCAATCGGCAGGCGCTGCAGATTGCGCAGCGACGTGTAACCGGTGCCGAAGTCATCCACCGCCACCCGCACACCCAGGGCACGCAGCCGTGCCAGCACGGCCTGCACCTCGGCCGGGTCCTGCATCAGCATGCGCTCGGTGATTTCCAGTTCCAGCACGCTGCCTTCCGCGTAGTCCATCGCGCCAGCGTCCAGCAAGGCCCGTTCGATGCTGGCCAGGAAACCGGGGCTGCGGAACTGCAACGGACTCACGTTCACGGCCACGGCCACGCACAACAGACCCGACTGCTGCCAGCGCACGGCCTGCGCCAGCGCGGTATCCAGCACCCACTGGCCAATGGGCAGCGTGAGCCGCCGCGCTTCAGCCAGCGGAATGAACTGGTCAGGGCCGATGAGACCCTGTTCCGGGTGCGCCCAGCGGATCAGCGCCTCCACACCCATCAGCGCACCGTCGGTGACGCGCAGCTGGGGCTGGTAGTGCAGCACGAACTCGCCGTCGCGCACGGCCTGCAGCAAGCGGCTTTCCATCGCCAGTTCAGCCCGCGCGGCTTCGGCCATCTGCGGGTGGAAGAACTCGAAGCCGGCACGGCCCCGCGCCTTGGCCCGGTACATGGCCGTGTCGGCGTGCTTGATGAGTTCGGCCGCGCTGTCGCCATGCGCCGGGAACAAGGCCACGCCAATGGACGGCGTGACGGAAATCGAACTGCCTTCGACGTCCAGCGGTGCACCCACCGCAGCCAGCAGGCGCGTCGCGACTTCGGCCACGGCGGCTTCGGTCGCCTCGCCATGCAGCAGCAGCACAAATTCGTCGCCGCCGAAACGCGACACCAGGTCCGCTTCGCGCAAGGTGGCGGTGATGCGGCCGGCCACGGTTTGCAGCAGCATGTCGCCTACCGGGTGGCCTAGCGAGTCGTTGA
>JANOAM010000577.1:0-3500 GCA_031411215.1 Betaproteobacteria bacterium | reverse complement strand
GCGCGCGAGCCAGGCTCGCAGGTTCAGCACGGTCATGACAAGGCTTTCGCAGGGCAGACGCCCTGCACATCGTCTTTCAACGCCGCCCTGGGCCTGCGCGCTGACGTTGCGGGTTGTAAAGGGGCCGTTCAGTCGTCGTCGGGCGTGCCCGCGAGTTCCGGGAACAGGATCTCGGTGAAGCCGAACTGCGTCAGATCGGTCATGCGCGTGGGGTACAGGCGGCCGATGAGGTGGTCGCACTCGTGCTGCACCACCACGGCATGGAAGCCGTCGACCGTGCGGTCCACCGGCTGGCCCTGCAGGTCAAAGCCCGTGTAGCGGACGCGGGCGTGGCGCGGCACCTTGCCGCGCAGGCCGGGCACGGACAGGCAGCCTTCCCAGCCGTCCACCATCTCACCGTCCAGCGGCGTGATCACCGGGTTCAGCAGCACCGTGGTCGGAACGGCGGGCCGGTCCGGGTAACGTGCGTTCTGGCTGAAGCCGAAGATCACCAACTGCAGGTTGACGCCGATCTGCGGCGCCGCCAGTCCGGCACCTTGCGCGGCCTTCATGGTGTCGAACATGTCGGCCACCAGCTCGTGCAGCTCGGGGGTGTCAAAGGCAGTGACCGGCTGGGCGATGCGCAGCAGGCGCGGGTCGCCCATCTTCAGGATCTCGCGGACGGTCATGCGGACACCTCGTCGGCTGCAGGACGACGTTGCAAGGTCTGCAAGGCGCCCAGGACCTGCTGCACACGGGTTTCGACACTGCCTTGCACGACCAATGGCTGCACACCCATCTCAACCAGACGCGCCAGGGTCCAGGCGTGTTGTTCATTGCGGAAGCCGTCGTCGCGGCGGCAACCGTCTTGCACGAAGGCGAAGTCCGGTTCACAGAGCACGGTGAGGTCGTAGCGGCGCTGGGCCAGCACCAGCAGTTCGGCGGGCGCCTGGCCGTGGTCGTGCAGGCAGTACTGCAGCGTGGTCAGCGGGGTGGTGTCGCAGAGCAGCCAGTGCGCACCGCGCTGCGCGGCCTGCTTGGCGTGTTCCAGTTCCCAGGCCACCTGGGTGAGGCCCACCTGCACCAGTTCCGCCACCGACAGCGTCTCACGCAGCTCTTCCCAGCGCTGGCGGCCGTATTCGGGCACCCACAGCGTGTGCAGCGTTTCGGCCAAGGCGCGCGCCAGCGTGGTCTTGCCGGTGGATTCGCCACCCAGCAGTGCCACACGTTGGATGGATTCAGGCCACGGGGGCATCCGGCGGTCCCTTCAGGAGTTCTTGCAGGCCGGACTCGTCCAGCACGGTGACGCCCAGTTCGCGGGCCTTGTCCAGCTTGCTGCCGGCTTCCTCGCCGGCCACGACAAAGTGGGTCTTCTTGGACACCGATCCGGCGACCTTGCCGCCGGCCTCTTCAATCAAGGCCTTGGCCTCGTCGCGGCTCAAGGTCGGCAGTGTGCCTGTCAGCACGAAAGTCTTGCCGGCCAGGGTTTTGGGCGCGGCGTCCACCGCTGTGCCATCGGTTTCGGTCCAGCTGATGCCGGCGGCACGCAACTGCTCCACCACCTCGCGGTTGTGCGGCTGCTCAAAGAAGGCTCGGATGCTTTGCGCCACCACGGGTCCGACATCGTTGACTTCGAGAAGCTGCTCCACCGTGGCGGCCATCAAGCGGTCCACACCACCGAAGTGGCGCGCCAGGTCCTTGGCCGTGGTCTCGCCCACGTGGCGTATGCCCAGGGCGTAGAGGAAACGCGCCAGCGTGGTCTGCTTGCTCTTCTCCAGACCCGAAAGGATGTTGGCCGCGCTCTTCTCGGCCATGCGGTCCAGGGCGATCAACTTCGCAAGGCCCAGCGTGTACAGCTCCGGCAGCGTGCGGATCAGTCCGCTGTTCACCAGCTGGTCCACCAGCTTGTCACCCAGGCCTTCCACGTCCATGGCACGCCGGCCGGCGAAGTGCAGGATGGCCTGCTTGCGCTGTGCGGCGCAGAAAAGCCCGCCGGTGCAACGGTGGTCCATGCCACCCCGTTCGCGCAGCACCGCGCTGCTGCAGACAGGGCATTGGCGCGGCATGCGGAAGTTCGGGACATAGGCGTCGCGAAACCCGAGCACACGGCCTACCACTTCGGGTATGACATCACCGGCACGCCGCACGATCACCGTGTCGCCCACCCGCACGCCCTTACGCCGCAGTTCGAACACGTTGTGCAGCGTGGCGTTGCTGACCGTGGTGCCGCCCACGAACACCGGCTCCAGCTTGGCCACGGGCGTGAGCTTGCCGGTGCGGCCGACCTGGATGTCGATGCCGTTCAGGCGGGTCACCTGCTCCTGCGCCGGGTACTTGTGGGCCACGGCCCAGCGGGGCTCGCGTGTCTTGAAACCCAGGCGTTGTTGCAAGGCGATGAGGTCCACCTTGTAGACCACACCGTCGATGTCGAAGGGCAGCGCATCGCGCTGCGCGGCCACACGCTGGTGGAAGGCGACCAGCTCGTCGGCACCCTTGGCCACGGCACGGATGTCGCACACCGGCAGGCCGAAGGCGGCCAGCGCGTCCAGCAGCAGCGAATGGCGTTCGGGCAGCGTCCAGCCCTGCACCTCGCCCAGGCCATAGGCGTAGAAGCTCATGGGGCGGGACGCGGTGACGGCCGGGTCCAGCTGGCGTACCGCGCCGGCGGCGGTGTTGCGTGGGTTGACGTAGGTCTTCTCGCCCTTGGCGCGCTGCTGTTCGTTGAGCCGCTCGAAGTCGTCGCGGCGCATGTAGACCTCGCCGCGCACTTCCAGCACGGGCGGTGCGTCACCTTTCAGCTTCAGCGGGATCTGGCCTATGGTGCGGATGTTCTGCGTGACGTCTTCGCCGGTCTCGCCATCGCCACGCGTGGCGGCCTGCACCAGCACGCCGTGTTCGTAGCGCAGGTTCATTGCCAAGCCGTCGAACTTCAGCTCGGTGTTGTAGTCCACGGCCGGCGCGCCTTCACCCAACTCCAGTTCCCGTCGCACACGGCCGTCAAAGGCGCGCGCGCCTTCGGCCGTGGTGTCGGTCTCGGTCTGTATGGACAGCATCGGCACGGCGTGCCGCACCGGCGCCAGCCCGTCCAGCACCTGGCCGATGACACGCTGGGTGGGTGAATCGGCGCTGCGCAGGCCAGGGTGCGCCTCTTCCAGCGCTTGCAGTTCGCGGAACAGACGGTCGTACTCGGCGTCCGGGATCTCCGGCGCGTCCAGCACGTAGTAGCGGTGGGCGTGGTGGTGCAGCTGCCGCCGCAGCTGTTCGGCACGGGCGCCGTAATCTTCGGGGTCCGGATGCGACATGATGGGGCCGCATTGTGTGGCAGGAGACAAGGGACATGGCCTTGGACTACGACCTCATCACCTTGGGCGCCGGCAGCGGCGGCGTGGCGGCCTCGCGCCGCGCTGCTTTGCATGGCGCCAAGGTAGCCATCGTGGAAGGCAGCCGGCTCGGCGGCACCTGCGTGATCCGCGGCTGCGTGCCCAAGAAGCTGCTGATGTACGCGGCGCAGTTCGGCGACG
>JANOAM010000576.1:0-6659 GCA_031411215.1 Betaproteobacteria bacterium | reverse complement strand
GCTGTCGTTCCAGGTCTCGAGCAAGATCGACAGCCGCACCATCCTCGACCAGATGGGCGCCGAGGCGCTGCTCGGCCAGGGCGACATGCTGTATCTGCCGCCCGGCGGCGGCCTGCCGGTGCGCGTGCACGGCGCCTTCGTGAGCGACGAGGAAGTGCACCGCGTGGTGGAGTACCTGCGCAGCCAGGGTGAGCCCAACTACATCGAAGGCATCCTGGAAGGCGGTGTGCTGGACGGTGAAGGTGGCGCGTCCGACGCTGTCGCGGCCGGCGGTGGCGAATCCGACGCCATGTATGACCAGGCCGTGGCCATCGTGCTGCAGAACAAGCGCGCCAGCATCTCGCTGGTGCAGCGCCATTTGCGCATCGGCTACAACCGCGCTGCACGGTTGCTGGAACAAATGGAGCAAGCCGGACTCGTATCCGCCATGGGACACAACGGCAACCGGGACATCCTGATCCCAAAGAGGGACGAGTGATGCGCCATCTGATGATCGCGGCGCTGCTGGCCGCCTGCACCGCCGCTCATGCGGACGCCGTCGACACGCTGCGCGACTTCGTGCGTGACGTGAAGAGCGGCCAGGCCGCTTTCACGCAGACGGTCACCTCGGCCGACGGCAAGCGCAAGAAGCTCAGCAGCGGCGACTTTGAATTCGCACGGCCCAATCGCTTCCGCTTTTCCTACACCAAGCCCTTCCAGCAGCTGATCGTGGCCGATGGCCAGAAGGTCTGGATCTTCGATGCGGATTTGAACCAGGCCAGTTCACGCAAGCTGACGCAGGCGCTGGGCGCCACGCCGGCCGCGCTGTTGGCGGGGGCCTCGCTGGAGCCAGACTTCGTGCTGGCGGCTGAGGCCTCGCGTGACGGCCTGGACTGGGCCAGCGCCACGCCGCGTGCCAAGGACGGCGCCTTCCAGTCCATGCACGTGGGTTTCCGCGGCCGTGACCTGGTGGCGGTGGAAGTGGTCGACAGTTTTGGCCAGCGCTCGCGGCTGGACTTCGCGCGCTTCAACACCAATGCGTCCGTGGCGGCCGAGCGTTTCCGCTTCGTGCCGCCGGCGGGCGCCGACGTGATTGAGCAGTAGCGCGCCAGTTCTGCCGCGATTCGCTCAATGCGACACGACGTCCGCCAGCCCCATCTCGGGTGACCGCATGAGCGATTCGATGTCCATCAGGATCAACATGCGCATCGTGTCGCCCTGGCTCACCGTGCCCAGGCCGGTGATGTAGCTGGCATCGACCGCACCGTTGAATTCGGGCGCGCAGCGGATGGCGTTGCCACCCAACTCCAGCACGTCGCTGACCGAGTCCACCACCATGCCCACCGTGCGGCCGACCACGTTCAAAATGATGACCACCGTGAAGCCGTTGTACTGCACGTCATCCAGGCCGAAGCGCAGGCGCATGTCGACGATGGGCACGATCACGCCGCGCAGGTTGACCACGCCCTTGATGAAGTCCGGTGCATTGGCGATGCGCGTGGGCGGCTCGTAGCCGCGGATCTCCTGCACCTTCAGGATGTCGATGCCGTATTCCTCGGCGCCGAGCTTGAAGGACAGGTACTCGCTCTCGCCCAGGTGCGCGCCCGCGGCGGCGGGGTTGGCTGTTGCGGTGGAAACGGTGGACAAAGCGGTCATGGTGGCAAGCCTTGGAAGCAGGTCGATTCAGTGTCCACGCGCGGCCGCTGAGCCCAGGCGCCGAAAAGCGGGCCAGTCCCGGCCCAGTTCCTGGGGAGCGGAGACAATGCCGCATGGCCCAGCAGGACGCCCTTTTCGCTGACGACAGCAGCGCGCCGCCCGGCAGCGCAGCGGGCACCGTGCCGCTGGCCGAGCGACTGCGCCCGCGCACGCTGGACGAGGTGGTGGGTCAGCGCCACCTGCTGGCCGCAGGCCGCCCGCTGCGGGTGGCCTTTGACGCGGGCCGGCTGCCGTCGATGATCCTGTGGGGCCCGCCCGGTGTCGGCAAGACCACGCTGGCCCGGCTGCTCGCGGTGGCCACCGGAGCTCACTTCATTGTGCTGTCTGCGGTGCTGTCGGGCGTAAAGGAAATCCGCGAGGCCGTGGACCAGGCCCAGGCCCTGCGCAAGGTCGGCCGCGCCACCGTGCTCTTCGTGGACGAAGTGCACCGCTTCAACAAGGCGCAGCAGGACGCCTTTCTGCCGCACGTGGAAGCGGGCCTCTTCAGCTTCATAGGCGCCACCACCGAGAACCCGTCCTTCGAAGTGAATTCGGCCCTGCTGTCGCGCGCCACGGTGTTTGTGCTGGAGGCCTTGTCCGACGAAGAACTGGGCCAGTTGCTGGACCGCGCCGTGGCTTCGCTGCCCGGGCCGCCAGCCGACGCGGCGGCGCGTGCCCAGTTCATCACCTTCGCCGACGGTGATGGCCGCCGCCTGCTCAACGCCTACGAGAACACCGCCGCCAGCCACCCGCAGGTGCTGGAACTGACACCCGTCCATCTGGAAGCGGCGCTCGGCCGCATGATGCGCCGCGGCGACAAGGGCGGGGACGTGTTCTACGACCTCATCTCCGCGCTGCACAAGTCCGTGCGCGGCTCCAGCCCTGATGGTGCGCTGTACTGGCTGGCCCGCATGCTGGACGCCGGCATGGACCCACGCTATGCCGCGCGCCGCATCGTGCGCATGGCCAGTGAAGACATCGGCCTGGCCGACCCGCGCGCGCTGCGCATGGCACTGGACGCGGCCGAGGTCTACGAACGCCTGGGCTCACCCGAAGGGGAGCTGACGCTGGCGCAGGCCGTGGTCTACCTGGCCATCGCGCCCAAGTCCAACGCGGTCTACAAGGCCTGGGGTGCGGTCAAGGCGCAGGTCCAGCGTGATGGCACCCAAGCCGTGCCCATGCACCTGCGCAATGCACCCACGCGCCTGATGAAGGACGTGGGCATGGGCGAAGGCTACCGCTACGCGCACGACGAGGCCGACGGTTACGCCGCCGGCGAACAGTACTTGCCACCCGCCCTGGCCGGCACCCGCTTCTACGAGCCCGTGGCACGCGGCCTGGAACTGCGCATTGGCGAGCGGCTGGCTGAATTGCGCCGCCTGGACGATCAGGCCCGTGAAGCGGCGAACAAAGCTCGCTGAGCGCCCGCCAAACCCTTCGTTTGTTCACCAGCCAAGGGGGTAACTCCGGCCCTTTGCGCAGGAAACCGACACCTAGAATCCCGCCCCACTGCGGTGACTCCACCCCCCGGCGGAGCGCACGCACGGCCAGCTTCTTGCATGGGGCTGGACAAGCTGCGTGTGGCGCGGCAAACAGGAGTTGTCCCCGATGGAAACCTTCCTCCAGCAGATCATCAACGGTCTGGTGCTCGGCAGCATGTATGCGCTGGTGGCGCTGGGCTACACGATGGTCTACGGCATCATCAACCTCATCAACTTCGCCCACGGTGAAGTGTTGATGTTCGGTGCCCTGACCAGTTGGACTGTGGTCTCCGCGCTGGCCGACACCGGCTGGCCGGGCTGGCTGCTGATGCTGATCTCGCTGGTCTGCGCCATCGTGGTCTGCTCGGCGCTGAACTTCACCATTGAAAAGCTCGCTTACCGACCTCTGCGCAACGCGCCGAGGCTGGCGCCACTGATCACCGCCATGGGCATGAGCCTGTTGCTGCAGACGCTGGCCATGATCATCTGGACGCCCAACCCCAAGCCCTACCCGGCGCTGCTGCCGCCCGACCCCATCAACCTGGGCGGGCCCGTCATCACCGTCACCCAGTGCCTGATCCTGGGCTTGACGGCGGTGATCCTGGCGTCACTGATGTACCTGGTGAACAAGACCAAGCTGGGCCGCGCGATGCGCGCCACGGCCGAAAACCCGCGTGTGGCGGCCCTGATGGGCGTCAAGCCCGACATGGTGATCTCCGCCACCTTCGTCATCGGTGCCACGCTGGCCGCGGTGGCCGGCATCATGTGGGCAGCCAACTACGGCACCGTGCAGCACACCATGGGCTTCCTGCCCGGCCTGAAGGCCTTCACGGCCGCGGTGCTGGGCGGCATCGGCAACCTGGCTGGTGCCGTGGTGGGCGGCATCCTGCTGGGCCTGGTGGAAGCGCTGGGCGCCGGTTACCTGGGCGTCCTGACCGGAGGCGTGCTGGGCAGCCAGTACGCCGACATCTTCGCCTTCGTGGCGCTGATCCTCGTGTTGACGCTCAGGCCGGCCGGCCTGTTGGGTGAACGTGTCGCAGACCGTGCCTGAGGGGAGCCGCACCATGAAGAACAAGATTGTCGTGTTCGTGCTGGCCGCGCTGGGCCTGATTGCCCTGCCACTGCTGATGCAAGCCGGTGGCCTGGGCGCAGGCTGGGTGCGCATCCTGGCGCTGGCGCTGCTGTATGTGCTGCTGTCGCTGGGCCTCAACATCGTGGTGGGCTATGCCGGCCTGCTGGACCTGGGCTTCGTCGCGTTCTACGCGGTGGGCGCGTACATGTACGCTCTGCTGGCCAGTCCCCACCTGATCGAGAACTTCCCCTGGATCGCGTCGATGCTGCCGGCCGGCATGCACACGCCCATCTGGGCCATCATTCCCCTGGCAGCGGGGTTGGCGGCCCTGGCCGGCGTGATGCTGGGCACGCCGGTGCTGAAGTTGCGCGGTGACTACCTGGCCATCGTCACTTTGGGTTTCGGCGAAATCATCCGGGTGTTCATGAACAACCTGGAACAGCCGCTGAACATCACCAATGGCCCGCGTGGACTGGACCGCATCGACCCGATGATCATCGGCCCCTTCGCCGACCCCTGGATCAACTTCGGCAAGAAGCTGCAGATCGGGGACTTCACCATTCCGTCGGTGACCATGTACTACTACCTGTTCCTGGTGCTGGTGGTGTTCAGCGTGGTCATCTGCCACCGCCTGGAAACCAGCCGCATCGGCCGCGCCTGGATGGCCATACGCGAAGACGAGATCGCCGCCAAGGCCATGGGCATCAACACCCGCAACATGAAGCTGCTGGCCTTCGGCATGGGTGCCACGTTTGGTGGCGTCAGCGGCAGCATGTTCGCGGCCTTCCAGGGTTTCGTGAGCCCGGAATCCTTCAGCCTGATGGAGAGCGTGATGATCGTCGCCATGGTGGTCCTGGGCGGTATGGGCCACCTGCCGGGCGTGATCCTGGGCGCGGTGATGCTGTCGGCCCTGCCGGAGGTGCTGCGCTACGTGGCCGGGCCGCTGCAGCAAGTCACCGGTGGCCGGCTGGATGCGTCCATCCTGCGCCAGCTGCTCATTGCGTCGGCCATGATCATCATCATGCTGCTGCGCCCCCGCGGTCTGTGGCCCAGCCGTGAACATGGCAAGGCCGCACCACAGCCCGTGAACACCCAGCCCGTCACGACCACCTGAGCGGGAGCACAGACACATGAGCGAAACCGTTCTCCAGGTGACCAGCGTCAGCAAGCGCTTTGGCGGCTTGCAGGCCCTGTCCGACGTGGGCATCACCATCCAGAAGGGCCAGGTCTATGGCCTCATCGGCCCCAATGGCGCGGGCAAGACCACCTTCTTCAACGTCATCACGGGCCTGTACACACCGGACTCCGGCACCTTCGAGCTGGGCGGCAAGCCCTACAAGCCCACGGCGGTGCATGAAGTGGCCAAGCAAGGCATCGCACGCACCTTCCAGAACATCCGTCTCTTCCCCGAAATGACCGCGCTGGAAAACGTGATGGTGGGCCGCCACGTGCGCACCCACTCGGGTCTGTTCGGCGCGGTCTTCCGCACGGCAGGCTTCAAAGCCGAGGAAGCGGCCATCGCGCAGCGCGCGCAGGAACTGCTGGACTACGTGGGCATAGGCCGCTACGCCGAGTTCCGGGCCCGCACGCTGAGCTATGGCGACCAGCGCAGGCTGGAGATCGCTCGTGCGCTGGCCACCGACCCCAAACTGATCGCGCTGGACGAACCCGCTGCCGGCATGAACGCGACCGAGAAGGGCGTGTTGCGGGAACTGATCGACCGCATCCGCAAGGACGGCCGCACGATCCTGTTGATCGAACACGACGTGAAGCTGGTGATGGGCCTGTGCGACCGCGTCACCGTGCTGGACTACGGCAAGCAGATCGCCGAGGGCTCGCCCTACGACGTGCAGCGCGACCCGAAGGTCATCGAGGCCTACCTGGGCCACAGCCACAAGGCCACCAACGACGGCGCGCCGGCCGCCGTGGCGAGCGGAGAAGCACAATGAGCCAGACGCTCCTGAAGGTCAGTGGCCTGAAGGTCGCTTACGGCGGCATCCAGGCCGTGAAGGGCGTGGATTTCGAGGTGCGAGAGGGCGAGCTGGTCACGCTGATCGGCTCCAACGGCGCCGGCAAGACCACCACCATGAAGGCCATCACCGGCCTGCTGCCGCTGAAGGATGGCGACATCCAGTACCTGGGCAACAGCATCAAGGGCCGCGGCCCCTGGGAGCTGGTCAAGCAAGGCCTGGCCATGGTGCCGGAGGGCCGCGGCGTCTTCACGCGCATGACCATCACCGAGAACCTGCAGATGGGTGCGCACATTCGCCGCGACAAAGCGGGAATTGCGCACGACATGGAAAAGGTGTTCACCACCTTCCCGCGCCTGAAAGAGCGGGCGACGCAGCTGTCGGGCACGATGTCCGGCGGCGAGCAGCAGATGCTGGCCATGGGCCGCGCGCTGATGGCGCGCCCCAAGGTGCTGCTGCTCG
>JANOAM010000575.1:0-3103 GCA_031411215.1 Betaproteobacteria bacterium | reverse complement strand
GGCGATGGCATTCGCAAACGCCGGCGCCAGCGGCGGCAGGCCCGGCTCGCCCATGCCGGTGGGAGCGTCCGCGCTGGGCACGGTGTGCACGGCGATCTGCGGCATGTCGGTGATGCGCGGCACCACATAGTCGGCGAAGTTGCTTTGCTCGACCACACCGTCCTTCAAGGTGATGGCCGCCCCGGGCAGGCACATCGCCAGGCCCATCAGCGCGGCGCCTTGGACCTGCGCTTCAACGGTCTTGGGGTTGACGACCAGGTTGCAGTGCACGCCTGCCGTCACGCGGTGCAGCGTCGGCTTGCCGTCTTTCACGCTGGCTTCCACGACATAGGCCACCACGGTGTTGAACGACTCGTGCACGGCCACGCCCCAGGCACGGCCCGCAGCGAGTTGGCGCTTGCCGTAGCCCGACTTGTCCACCGCCAGTTGCAGCGCGGCCTTGTGGCGCGGGTGCTCGCTGCCCATCAGCTTCATGCGGTACGCGACCGGGTCCTGCTTGGTCGTGCGGGCGATCTCGTCGACGAGTGTCTCCATCACGAAGGCCGTGTGCGTGGAGCCCACACTGCGCCACCACAACACCGGCACGTTGAGCTTGGGGTGGTGCACCGTCAGCCGCATCGGCACCGCGTACGGCTCCTTCATGCCTTCGGTGGCGGTGCCGTCCACGCCGCCCTTGACCATCATGGGCTCGAACATCGTGCCGCCCATGATGGACTGGCCGACGATCACGTGGTCCCACGCGGCCACCTGGCCTTGGGCGTCGAAGCCGATCTTCGCGGTGTGCAAGTGCATGGGCCGGTAGTAGCCGCCCTTGATGTCGTCTTCGCGGCTCCACAGCGTGCGTATCGGCGCGCTGATGTCGGCAGCCTGGGCCGCCTTCACCACCGCGCAGGCCTCCACCACGTAGTCGCTGCTCAGGATGGCGCGGCGGCCAAACCCGCCGCCGGCCATCTGCACGTTGACCTTCACGTTCTGCGGCGGCACACCCAGCGCCGTGGCCGCCGCCAGGCCGTCCAGCCCCGGCATCTGCGAACCCATCCACAGCTCCGCCTGTCCGCCACGCAGGCTGACGGTGCAGTTCAGGGGCTCCATGGGCGCATGGGCCAGGTAGGGGAAGACGAACTCGGCGTTGATCTTGTGGGCGGCGGTGGCCAGGCCCGAGACGTCGGCGTCGTACTTGCGCGGGCCGGGTTTGGCCGCCAGTTCACGGTACTGCGCCAGCTGCCTGGTGCTGTCGACTTTCTCGACGCTGCTGGTGTCCCATTCCAGCTTGAGCGCGTCGCGCCCTTGTTTGGCTTGCCAGTAGCCGTCGGCAATGACGGCCACGCCTTCGCCGCCGCGGTCCACAGGAATGCGCAAGACCGCCTTCACGCCGGGGACGGCCTTGGCCGCGCTGTCGTCGATGGACTTCAGCTTGGCGGTGAACACCGGCGGCTTGGCGACGACGGCGGTCAACATGCCGGGCAGGCGCACATCAATGCCGTAGCTCTGCTGGCCGCTGGACTTGGCCTTGGCGTCCAGCCGGCCGGTGGCCTTGCCGATCAGGCGGAAGTCCTTGGCGTCCTTCAGCTTGACGGCTTCGGGCACGGGCAGCTTCATCGCCGCTTCGGCCAGTTCACCGTAGCCCAGTTGTTTTCCGCCCGGGCCGATGACGAAGCCATTGCGTGTGCGCAGCGTGGACGCATCCACTTTCCATTGCGCGGCGGCCGCGCTGACCAGCATGGCGCGGGTGCGTGCACCCAGCTCGCGGTACTGCGTGTAGGAGTGCGCGATGGAGCCCGACCCGCCGGTGAGGTGCATGCCGAACACCGGGTCGATGTAGGCCGGGTCGTTGTTGCCGTGCACGCTGCGCACCTTGGACCAGTCGGCGTCCAGTTCCTCGGCCAGGATCATGGGCAGCGCGGTCTGCACGCCCTGGCCGAAGTCCAGGCGGTTGATGGTGACGGTGGTCGTGCCGTCCTTGGCGATGTGCACGAAGGCCGCGGGCTGTTCGATCGGCTTGAGCCCGGCCGCGGGCTTGGCCGCGTCCTGCGCTTGTGCGCCCAGTGGGAAGGCACCGAGCGCGAAGCCGCCCGCCATGCCGCTGAGGGCCGTGAGCTTCAGGAACTGGCGGCGCGGCAGTTCCGCAGGCGTGTCGGTGCCACGTTCGCGTGTCAGCAGCGCCTGCAGGTTCTTGGGCAGTTCAAAGGTGGCTTGGTCGAAGTTCATGGGGTGGTGCTCCTTCAGGCCAGTGTCTTGGCCGCGTCCGCGACGGCAGCACGGATGCGCGCGTAGGTGCCGCAGCGGCAGATGTTGCCGGCCATGGCCGAGTCGATCTCGGCGGCGCTGGGCTGCTTGCCGCGCGGCAGGCCCTTGAGGAAGGCGGTGGCCGTCATGATCTGGCCGCTCTGGCAGTAGCCGCATTGCGCCACGTCGTGCCGGACCCAGGCGTCGTGCACCGCCTTGCCGACCTTGTCGCGGCCGTCGGTGACCGCTTCGATGGTGGTGATCTTCTGGCCCGCTGCGGCCGAGATCGGCGTCACGCAGGACCGGATGGCCTGGCCGTTGAGGTGCACCGTGCAGGCACCACACAGCGCCGCGCCGCAGCCGAACTTGGTGCCGGTCATGCCCAGCGTGTCACGCAGCGCCCAGAGGATGGGTGTGGAGGCATCGGCATCGACCTGCCGGTTCTGGCCATTGATGTGGAGCGTGCTCATCGTGCGGTCCTCTGGTGGATTGATTAGTGAACTGATATTCGCTTAAACGATAGACCTGTCCCGATGGCAGGTCAAGCGAAAGGTCAAGCAGAAGGTCAGGGGCTCAGGCCTTGATGCCGTCCCAGCACAGGCTGAAGGCCATGGCCAGATGGGCCTTGGTCCGGGTCAGCGAGCCCGAGCGCAGCATGTTCGACGTCTCACGAACCGAGCCGCCAAAGCTGTTGATCAGCATGGGCGTTGGCACGTCTTTCAGGATCTGCTGTGAACGCGCGGTCTCGATCAACTCGACCCAGGTCTTGAACAGCCGCGCCGACAGGTCTCGGCTTTCGGGTCCGAACCAGGGCGAGTTGACGTACTGTTCCATGAACACCATCTGCGCATAGTGCGACAGGCGGTGTTCCAACCAG
>JANOAM010000574.1:0-8174 GCA_031411215.1 Betaproteobacteria bacterium | reverse complement strand
TGCAGCGCATCGCCTTCCTGCAGGTGCACGGTGGCGGGCAGCACGCGGCGGGCCTGGGCCAGACGCTCGGGCAGTAATTCCAGACCGGTGAGGTGTTCGGGTGCAAAACCCAGGCGCAGCAGTTCCAGCAGGTTGCCGCCGGTGCCGCAGCCCACTTCCACCAGGCGCAGCGAGGACAGGTCGGTGACGCCACGGTGCGCCCACAGGCGCAGCAGCGCGGCTTGGCGCTCATGCAGCGTCTGCCAGACATCCGCGTGCAAGGGGCTGTAGCGGTCACCCGCAGCGCGACGGGCGTAGCGTTCGGCGACGGCGCGCGGTTCTTCTTCGCTGTTCATGCCACAGCGTCCAGGAAACGCTGCGCCAGCACCGGGTAGGTGTGGTTCGCCAGCACAAAGGCGCGGCCGCGTTCACCCATCGCGCGGCGCTCGCCGGCGGGTGTCGCCGCCAGCTTCAAGAGGCCAGCAGCGACCGCAGAGGCCGACTCCGGCGGCACGGTCAACCCAGCGCCGGCTTCGGCCACCGGGTCGTTGCCCGCCTCCACCGAATGCAGCACCGGGCAGCGCGCCATCATGTAGTCCATCAGCTTGTTGGGCGCGATGCCGAAGCGGTAGATGGGCACCCGCTGCCAGCCGATGTAGGCGATGTCCACGCCAGCCAGAAAACTGGCGACCTGGGCCTTGGGGATGGGCGGCAGGAAGCGCACCTTCAGCAGGGCTTCATCGGCCACACGCTGCGCCAGCCGCGCCTGCTCGTGGCCACTGCCCACCAGCACGAAGTGCAGCGGCTGGTCCTTGAGCAGCGCCGCCGCGTCCAGCAGCGTGTCCAGTGCGTTGGGCAGGCCCATGCTGCCGGCGTAGCCCACGACCGTGGCGCCCTTTGCGCAGGATTCGCGGGCCTCGGCCAGCGCCTGGGCCACGTCGTCGCGCAGCGGGGCGGCGTCACCTTCCCATTCGTCCAGCCATTCGTCCAAAGAGATGCCGTTGGGCACGATGTGCAGCTTCTTCAGGTCCAGACCGCGGCTGGCCATGTAACCGTGCACTTTGGGCAGCATGCTGACCACCACGTCGGCGTCACGGTAGGCCGTGTCCTCGGCCGCCTGGCACAGCAGGATGAAGGGGTGGCGTCGCGACATGCCCGACAGTTCGATCGGGCTCAGCGGCCACAGGTCATGCACTTCGAAGACCAGCTTGGCCCCGGCGCGCCGCGCCAGCCGCCGTGCCACCCAGATGTCCATGGGGTAGGTGCTGGACGCGATGACCACGTCGGGTTTGAAGTCGCGCACCAGGCGCGGCGTGTCGGCCCAGACTTGGCGCAGAAATGCCCAGATATTCCTGACGCGGCCCAGGCCGTTGCCCTGGTAGTTTGGTGTGGCGTACCAGCGGTAGGCGATGCCGTCGGTCTCTTCATCGCCCGCCCGCGGCTGCTTGGTGCGCACATGGGAAAAGTCCGCTGCCAGCATCTGCACGCGGTGACCCAGCCGCACCCATTCACGCGCCAGGTAGTAGGGCCGGTATTCCATGCCCAGCGCAGGGCTGCCAGCGTAGTGGTTGAGGTACAGGATGTTCAAGTTCGTTGCTCCAGCGCGCCTGCGGACACTGAGTTCGTGGCGGTCGCGTGCGCTTGGCGTGGCCTGTTGCGCTCATGTCCCCCGCCCCACCTTGCTGCGCAAGCTGGGGCTCCTCCTTTACTTCGCTGCGCCCGGTACCCAGCGTCCTCGGCCTGCCACCACTGCGGCGTTTCGAATGCAGGCGCGCCACCTGCGGTGCTGGAGCGGACGATTGGGGTGCCCTGCGGAGCGAAGTAAAGGAGGAGCCCCAGCTTGCGCAGCAAGTTGGGGCGGGGGAGAGAGCCCGGACACAAACAGTCCAGTGGACTGTTTGTGCCTGGCGAGCGCTTGGGGCGCAAGCCCCATGCATGAGCGCTGCTGGGCTCCCCAAGCGCCCGCGACCGCCACAGACTCAACGACCGCACAGGGCTGCCAGCGGCCGCACCCGTACCCACGCAAATCCCAGTGGTCCAGTCAGCGTGTTTCATCCCAGCGCGCGCAACCGAGCCACAAAAGCCTGGACGCAAGGCGCAAACAGTGCGTGGTCTCGCACCCAGGCGCGGTTGGCGTGCGCGATGGCGTCCGCTTGGGGCAGGATGCGCTGCAAGGCCACGGCGTCCAGCAGGTTCGTCGCCGGCACAACGATGCCGTTCTCGCCGTCTCGCACCAGTTCGCGGTTGGCAGGCAAGTCCGACAGGATGGGTACGCAGCCGTGCGCCATGGCTTCCAGCACCGACACGGACACTGAATCGCTCTGCGGCAGGCTCAGGTACCAGCGCGCTTTGGAATACCACTGACTTTGCACGTCAGCTGTCAGACGCCCCACAAACTGCACTCGCTGCGCCAGGCCCAGGTCGGCAGCCTGCCGTTCCAGCGTCGTGCGCAGGCTGCCGTCGTTGGCCACGACCAGCCGGCCCGTCGCACCCGCCAACGCCGCAAACTGCTGCAGCACACGCTCAGGCCGATAGATCGGCTCCAGCCCGCGGTTGGCGAAGAACAGGTCATCGTCCTTGGCCGCCGGTGCTGGCGGCATCGCTTCCAGGCCGAAGGGAAAAACCATCACCTCGGCCGCACCCAGTTCGCGCATGCGCTGCGCCATCACTTGCGAATCGCTGGTGGTCAGCGCACTGGCCCGCAGCACACACGAAGTCACCCAGCGCATCAACATGCTTTGCTGCGGCGTCACCAGGATGTCACTGCCCCAGGCCGACGACACCAGCCGGCCGCGCACGCCGAACACACGCTGCGCCAGCCAAGCCAGCGTGCCGTGGGACGTGAGGTAGTGCGCGTGCAGCCAATGCGCGTCCACCTGCTTCAGCCAGCGCGCCAGGCGCGGCAGCTGCTTCAGCTGTGCGACGTTGCCGCCGGCCGCGTCGGGCGCCGTACCCAGGGCCAGGCGGCGCGATGCGGGCAAGCAGTCGTCAAAGCCCGGCATGAAGCCGCGGCTGGATGCAGCCCACAACTCCAGCCCCGGCAGGGCCGCCAGCGCACGCGCCCACTTCAGCAGGTGCGGGCTGTCGCCATCGCCCAGCAGGACCAGGCGCATCGCACGGGAACTCACCTTGCGCCAGCCCAGGCGTCGTACTGCGCACGGGCCTGCGGGTTCGCTTGCAGCCACGCGGCATCCAACTCCCGCGTGTCGCCCACCACCTGTGCCGGCTGGCCAGCCATGACAGCAAAGTCCGGCACCTCACCGCTCACGTAGCTGTAAGCCTTGACGAGCACGCCGCGGCCAACGCGTGCGCCCGGCGCCACCACGCTGTACGGGCCTATGAAACTGTAGGCGCCGATGTGCGTGGCCGCGCGTACAAAGCCCGGCGGGTTGGCATCACCCCAATACGCGCGGCCGGCCAGGCGCAGCGCCTGGTGGCTGCTGTGCGTGAGCAGCGCGCAATGGGTGGTGACCTGCACGCCCTCTTCAATGACCAGCCCGCCCGATGCGTCCAGCACGTTGAAGTGGCCCACGTAGACATGGTCGGCCAGGTCCAGCGCCGCCGGATGGTCGATGTGCGTGCTGCTGCTGATGCGGGTGTGGGCCAGCCATCGGCCGTCCGACATGCGCCAGCCGTAGAGCATGCGCGGCGCCGTCAGCGCTCGCCAAGCCCGGTTGAACCACGCTCGCACGGGCAACCGTTTCAGTTGGCGGCGGCCAGGCGTGGCAGCCAGTCGCGCGTGGTGCCACGCAGCCAGTCCAGGTCGGTCTTGTCGCGGTACTGCGAATAGGCATAGAAGTAGACCAGCTTGTCCTTCACGCGCGCGGTGGTGATGCTCATGGCGATGGGGATCTCCAGCACCTGCCCGCCCGCCTGCTGGATGGCCAGCTTGGTCATGGCCAGCAGGCTGATGGAGCCTTCGCGCTCGTCAAACACGTCCAGGCCACGCAGTTCACCCAGCTTGAGGTTGGGCGCGTCCTGCCCGGCGTCACGGCCAATCTCGCGCATGGCGTTGTCCAGGTGGCCCTGGGCGGTGCCGGCCACGCTGGACAGCAGTTGCTGGTACTGCTGACGCAGCACGGTCTTGACCTGGCCGAAGTCGTCGCCGCCCAGGGCCTGCTCTTCGGTCTGGCGCAGCGTCTGCGCCATGTAGTAGCGCGCCATGCCGGGCTGGCGGCCTTCGCGTGCGTCGCGCTCGTCGCTGTCGGAAACGAACAGGGCGAGCAGGCGGTTGCTGGGCGGCGTCATGCGTTCGCCCAACGTGCGCAAGGGTGGCACCGAGCGGCTGGGTTCGATGAAGCCCGGCGGCACAGGCAGTTCCACCAGCGCACGACCTATGGGCGCTTGGTACGTGGCGTCGGCCGCATGCGCGCCATCGGCTGCCAGGAGGGGCAGGCTCAAAGCCAGCAGCAGTCGGAAGAAACGTCTCATGGATGCCCCCTGTTGTCCCTTGTCGATTGGCCGGCCGATGCTAGCGCCGGCCGCGTGTGAAGACCGTGCGCAGGTCCTGCACCAGGGTCTCGCCGGGCCACAGCACACGCTTCAGCGGCCATCCTGCGGCCACGGCAAAACGCCAGGCCAGTACCAACACACTCACCGTGTAGGCGGTTGATGCCGCCAGCGCCGCGCCCGCCATGCCCAGGCTGGGCACCAGGGCCCAAGCCAGGGCTGCATTGACCACCAGCGACAGGCCCGCTACCTGGGCTGGCACCTGCGGCCGGCCGGCGTGGTTGGTGAAGTAGGCCGAAAACGCCGACGCACCGCCAAACAGCAGCGCGCCCGGCAACAGCAGCGCCAGCGGCAGCAGGCTGCCCGAATAGGCGGGGCCCAGCACCCGCGGCAACAGCAGCGCAGCCAGCAGCCACAGCAGCGGCGCCGCCACCAGCAGTGCGGTCACACCCAGCTGCACCACACGCACGGTGGTGGCCGCAGCCCTGTCGGCGTCCGGCGTGCCGATGCGGCCGTAGACAGCCTGTGTGAGGGACCCCGACACGAACCACAGCAGTTCCGCCACCACCACGGCGATGGAGTACACGCCGGTGTCCGACAGGCCCAGCAGCCGTTCCACCACAAACAGGCCCACGCGGTAGTTGAGCAGGCCGATGAGGTTGGTCAAGCCAATGGTGACGATGAAACCCGTGTCGGCCCGCAGCGCCGGAAAGTCTGGAACGCCCATCCGGCCGCTGCGCCAGAACAAGACCAGCAGCACCAATGCCACCAGCACCTTGGCCCCAACCCAGGCCGCCAGCACCTGCGGTACACCGCCCTGCCCGGCCAGCCATGCGGTGGCCAGCAACAGCAGGGCCAGGCAAGGCGGCGCCAGCGACACACGCGCCATGGGCACCATGCGGCCCTGCCCCAGCCACCAGCCGGCGAGGTTGGGCGACAGCAGCAGCAGCGGTGCGGCCAGGGCCAGCAGCCACAGCCAGCGGTACGCGTCAGACGCCAGGGCCGACACGGCCCACAGCCCCAAGGCCGCCACCAGCCCCAGTCCCAGGCACACCAGCACCATGGCACCGACCCAGCCACGCGGCTCTTCGCCGTGGTGCGACACACGCCGCGCCAGCGCGATGCCAAAGCCCGACAGCAGCGCCAGCATCAGCCCTTCCACACTGGTGAACAGCGCGAAGGTGCCTTGCGCTTGCGGCGACACGCGCGCCACCAGGGCTGTGATGCCCAGCACCGCGGCCACGCCCGCGCCGCGGGTGGCCAGGTTGACCAACGTGCCCTTTCTGACACTGTCGGTGGCGCTCACACGGCCTCTCGCAGGGTTTCCCGAGAGAGGCCAGCCCCCTCGGGGGGTAGCGAACGAACGTGAGCTTGGGGGCTCATGCAGCTCATTTGGACAGCGTGAGCCGGACGATGTCGCCCTTGTCCAGCAGCCGCGTGGCCAGCAACGCGGCCTTGTTGCGCCAAAGCGGGCCGTCGCCCATGACCCCTTCGCTGGCCCAGTGCTGGGGCTTCAGGCCGGCGCGCGTGGCTGCACGGGTCAGCGTGGCGCGGCTGAACATGGTCAAGTGCCAGGGCGGGGTCATCAGGTGCCAGTCGGCGCCATGGCGCTGCGCGTAGGCGCTGCCCCAATCGCCCGTGGTCAGGATGAGCTGACCGCCGGGCTTGAGCACACGCGCGGCTTCCGTCAGCAGCGGCACGGGGTCGGGCACGTGTTCGATCACGTCCCAGAGCGTGATGACGTCGAAGCGGTCCGCCTGCAATGCCGCCTGCTGCAGCGTGCCGGTGATCACGGGCAGACCGAGGTTGTCACGCGCCCAGGCCGAACTCCAGGAAGAGAGTTCAACGCCTTGCACCTGGTAGTGCGCCTGCGCCTCGGCCAGGAAGAAACCTGCGGCGCAGCCCACATCCAGCAGATGGCCTGTCTTGGGAATGACGGGCGGCAGGTGGCGCAGCATCCACAGCTTGCGGCGTGCGTGGGCGCGGCGCGCGGCCTGCTGACCCACGTAGTCGGTGAAGACCTGGTCGTGGCCGCCGGTGTAGTAGTCCTGGCCGTAGAGCTTGTCGAAGTCGATGGTGGCCGGGTCCTGGCCCACGTAGACGCAGCCGCAGTGGCCGCAGGCCACCATGTCGAAGCCGTTGCGCTGGAACTGCGGTGTGGGCTCTGGTGTGCCGCAGACGACGCAGGGGCGGTGGGTCACTTGGCTTGGGACAGGACGGCGGTGGCCAGGACGGCCGACTTCAGCGCCGAGACGACCGTGTCCTGGTCCGCTTCGCTGAGGTCCGCACTCATGGGCAGACTCAGCACACGCGCGGCCAAGCGGCTGCTTTCGGGGCAGCAGTCCGGACAGCAATGTTGTGCGTAGGCCGGCTGCAGGTTCAGCGGCTTCGGGTAGTGCACGGCGGTGGGCACGCCCGCAGCCTTCAGCGCGGCCTGCACGGCTTCACGCTGGTCGACCATCACGGTGAACTGCGCGTAGACGCTGTTGCGGTCAGCGCGCACGGCCACCTGTTCGACACCGGCCAGCAACTGCTGGTAGCGCGCACCGATCTCGGCACGGCGCTGCAGCTCCCAGTCGAAACGTTCCATCTTGGCCAGCAGCACCGCAGCCTGGAGGGTGTCCAGGCGGCCCCCCACGCCGACACGCGTGTGGTGGTAACGGCCGCTCTGGCCGTGCACACGGATCTCGCGTGCGGCCTTGGCCAGGCGGTCGTCGTCGGTGAAGAGTGCACCGCCATCGCCATAACAACCCAGCGGCTTGCTAGGGAAGAAACTGGTGGCGCCGAAAGTGGACAGCGCACAGGAGCGCTGGCCCTGGTACAGCGCACCGAAGCTTTGCGCGGCGTCCTCGATGACGGCCAAGCCGTGCCGGTTGGCGACGGCGTTGATCTCGGCCATGTCGGCCACCTGGCCATACAGGCTGACCGGCATGATGGCCTTGGTGCGCGGCGTGATTTTCGCTTCGATCAACGACGCGTTCAAGTTGCAAGTGTCCGGCTCCACGTCCACGAACACCGGCTTGCCACCCGCCAGCACGATCATCTCGGCCGTCGCCGCGAAGGTGAAAGGCGTGGTGATGACCTCGTCGCCGGGCTGGATGTCCAGCGCCATCAGCGCGATCAGCAGCGCTTCCGTGCCGCTGGCGACGCTGATGCAGTGTTTGCTGTTCGTGAACGCCGCCAGCTGGCCTTCCAGTTCCGCCACCTCCGGGCCCAGGATGTACTGGCCGTGGTCCAGCACACGCTGGATGCGTGTGTCCACGCTGGTCTTCAGTGCGGCGTATTGGGTCTTGAGGTCGGTGAACTGCATGGGGTCAGAGGGCATTCAGACGATCGTCAGGGTGTCGCCTTGCAGGCGGTAGCGTTCGCCGGTGGCGGGACAAGCTGCTTCGCCCTCGCCACGGGCCGGCAGTTGCAGGCGTTCGCCGTGTTTGCTCATCCAGCCGATGCGGCGCGCAGGCACACCCACCATCAGCGCAAACGCAGGCACATCGCGGTTCACCACCGCACCCGCGCCGACGAAAGCGTATTCACCGACGGTTGTGCCACAAACGATGGTGCAGTTGGCGCCCAGCGTCGCGCCGCGTTGGACCAGCGTGCGCCGGTACTCGTTCTTGCGCACCACGGCAGCCCGTGGGTTGAACACGTTGGTGAAGACCATGCTGGGGCCGCAGAACACGTCGTCTTCCAGTGTCACCGCGTCGTAGACCGACACGTTGTTCTGGATCTTCACGTTGCGGCCTATG
>JANOAM010000573.1:0-2091 GCA_031411215.1 Betaproteobacteria bacterium | reverse complement strand
CTTGGCCTTGCTGGCCTTGGCCTTGAAGCGGTCGATGAAACGCTGCAGGTGCGCCATGCGCTCCTGCTGCTTGCCGTAGGCGGCAGCGGCCAGGGTCATGCGCTCTGCGCGCATCTCCTCGAACGCGCTGTAGTTGCCGCCGTAGCGGGTGAGCGTCTGCTCGTCCAGGTGCACGGTGACGCGGGTGATGGCGTCCAGGAATTCGCGGTCGTGGCTGATGACGATCATCAGGCCCTCGAAGCGCTTGAGCCAGGCCTCCAGCCAGACCAGTGCGTCCAGGTCCAGGTGGTTGGTGGGTTCGTCCAGCAGCAGCAGTTCGGCCGGGCACATCAGTGCACGCGCCAGTTGCAGCCGCATGCGCCAGCCGCCACTGAAGCTGTTGACGGGTGCGTCCACCTGCTCGTTCTTGAAGCCCAGGCCCAGCAGCAGGGCTTGCGCGCGTGAACGCGCGTCGAAGGCGCCGGCCTCGTCCAGCAACATGTGCGCATGGGCCATGGCGTTGCCGTCGCCGCTGAATTCGGCAGCGGCCAGTTCGGCCTGGGCCACCATCAGCGGCGTGTCGCCTTGCAGCACAAAGTCGGTGGCGCCGTCTTCGGTGTCGGGCATGTCCTGCGCGACTTCGCCCACACGCCAGCGCGGCGGGATTTCCACGTCGCCGTTGTCGGCCTGCAGGCGGTGCGTCAGCAGCGAAAACAGGCTGGACTTGCCGGCGCCGTTGCGGCCGATGAGGCCGACCTTTTCGCCGGGCTGCAGCGTGACGGCGGCGTTCTGCAGCACGACCTTGGTGCCGCGGCGCAGCGTGATGTTGCGGATGGTGATCACAGGGGTTCAGTTCAGAGGCCGCTTGGGGCCGTCACGGTTCAAGGCAGGTCAGCTGCCTGGATCAGCAGCACCTGGTCGTCGCCCAGGCTGGTGGGCAGTCCCACCACGGGCAGGCGCGGAAAAGCGTCGTGGAAGTGCTGGCGTTCATGGCCCACTTCCAGCACCAGGACACCATGTTTGCCCAGGTGGGCCCGCGCGTGCAGCAGCAGGCCGCGGATGAAGTCCATGCCGTCGCGGCCACCCGCCAGCGCCATGCGGGGCTCGGCGCGGAATTCGGCTGGCAAGGTGTCCATGGACTGGCTGTTGACGTAGGGCGGGTTGCACAGGATCAGGTCGTAGCGTCCCGGCGCGGCCGCAAAGCCATCGCCCTGCGCGAGGCTGATGCGGTCCTGCAGGCTGTGGCGTTCGACATTGCGCGCCGCCACCTGCAAGGCGTCTGCACTGAGGTCCGTGCCCAGCACGTTGACGTCCTCATAGGCCATGGCCGCCAGCACGGCCAGGCTGCCGTTGCCGGTGCACAGGTCCAGCACGGTCTGCGTCTGCTCCGACAACCAGACGTCCAGCGTGCCTTCGACGATGGGTTCGGCGATCAGCGAACGCGGCACGATGACCCGTTCGTCGACGAAGAAAGGCACGCCGTGCAGCCAGGCTTCGCCGGTCAGGTACGCGGCGGGCTTGCGGGTGGTGAGGCGCTGTTGGACCAGTGCGTCCGCCTGGGCTGCAGACTCGGCCGCGATGTCGTCTTCGGCGTGTTCGTCCAGCGCGTCCAGCGGCAGACCCAGCTTCCACAGCACCAGCCAGGCCGCTTCGTCATAGGCGTTGTCCGTGCCATGGCCAAAGGCCACACCTGCGGCGTCCAGCTGCGCGGCGGCGCGCTCCACCAGGGCCAGCAGCTTCATGCCAAAAAAGCTTCCAGCGTGCGGCGGTAGCAGTTTTTCAGCGGTTCGATGGCGTCCACTTCCACCCACTCGTCCAGCTTGTGCGCGCTTTCGTTGCGCACGCCGAATTCCATCACCTGCGGGCAGATCCGTGCCATGAAGCGGCCGTCGGACGTGCCGCCCGTGGTGCTGAGTTCGGGTGTGATGCCGAACTCAGCGCGCACGGCACCGGACAGCGCGGCGTGCAGCGTGCCGGGCGGTGTGAGGAAGGGCTCGCCGCCCAGCGTCCAGGCCACATCGAACTGCACGCCATGGCGCTGCAGGACGGCGGTGAAGCGGTCCCGCAAGCTTTGCGCGGTGCTCTCGGTGCTGAAGCGGAAGTTGCAATCCA
>JANOAM010000572.1:0-2282 GCA_031411215.1 Betaproteobacteria bacterium | reverse complement strand
AGCAGGGTCAGGGGGTCGGCAGGGGGGGTGAAAGCGGTGGCTGGCCGTTCGGGCGGCATTCTCGTGAACTGGGGTGGTGGAACCCAACCACGGAGTATGGCGGCTGCGGCCCGGGGCCGGCCTGGGTAGAAGTCACATGGGCTGGGTCACATCGGTTTGAAGCGCCAGGCCCAGGCCTGGCTCACCGCCAGCTTCTCCGGATGGGAGCGCAGGTGCAGCGTGATGCGCCCCAGCTCGTCGCGCTGTGCGCGGGCGATGGCGCTGGCCCGCACCATCAGGCCGCGGTGGACCTGCCAGAACTCTTCCGCATCCAGGCCGTCGGCGATCTCCTTCAGTGGTTTGCGGATGTGGGCCTCGTCGGTCGCGGTGACCACGCGCGTGTACTTCTCGTCGCTCTGGAAAAACAGCACCTCGTCCACACCAAAGAGCTTGATGGTGTCGCCCACGCTGGCGCTGAGCCAGCGCAGCTTCTGTGCCGGTGTGCCTTGCAGGCGTGCCGCGAGCTGGGCCACCAGCGGCTCCAGCGCCGGCACCTCGGACTTGGCGGCCAGTCGCTCTTTCAGCCGTTGCACGGTCTGGGCCAAACGGTCGGCGGCGATGGGCTTGAGCAGGTAGTCCACCGCGCCGGTCTCAAACGCCGACACCGCGTGCGTGTCATAGGCCGTGGTGAAGACGATGTGGCAGCGCCCGCTGGCCGCACGCGCCACGTCCAGGCCGGAACTGCCGGGCATGCGGATGTCCAGGAAGGCGATGTCGGGCTGGTGCGCGTCCAGCGCTTCCACCGCCGCGGGGCCGTGTTCACATTCGGCCAGCACACGCAGTTCGGGCCAGGCGGTGGCCAGCATGCGGCGCAGTTCGGCGCGCGGCAAGTCTTCGTCGTCGGCAATGATGGCGGTGGTGGGTTCGTTCACAGCAGTTCAATCCAGGGGCCAGGCCAGTGTGGCGGCGACGCCGCCGGCGGGTTGTGCTCGCAACGTCAAGGACGCACGTTCGCCGTGCATCTGGCGCAGCCGCTCGCGGATGTTGGTCAGGCCCAGGCCGCCGCCGGACTGGGCCTGTTCGGAGAAGCCGGCGCCGTTGTCAGCCACCGTCACTTCGACACGGCCCGGGCCCGCGTGACGGGCTTCGATGTGGATGTGCACGGGCCCGATTTTCGGTTCGGCGCCGTGCTTGATGGCGTTTTCGGCCAGCGAAATCAGCATCAGCGGCGGGCAGGGCGCTGCGGCCAGGTCGGCCGGCAGGTTGATCTCGTGGCTCAGCCGCGGCATGCGGGCCTGCATCAGCGCCAGGTAGGCGCGCACGATGTCCAACTGGCTGCCCAGCGTCGCGTCGGCACCGCCGTCGCTGCGCAGGCGCGGGATGGCGGCACGCAGGTAGTTCACCAGGCTGTCGATCATGTCGCTGGCGCGGGTGGGGTCGGTGGCGATGGCGCTGCGCACGCCGGCCAGGGTGTTGAAGAGGAAGTGCGGCTCCACCTGCGCGGCCAGCACGGACAGCTGCAGTTCGGCTTCGCGCCGCTGCGCCTGGGCGCGTGCCAGTTCACGTTCACGCGCCAGCGACTCCAGCGCCTGGCGTTCGCGGCGCAGTCCCCACAGGCCCACACCACCGGCCAGCCAGAAGCTGACGAAGGCGCCGCTCAGCAGGTTGGTCCAGCGCGTGGGCAGGCCTTCGCCCATCTTGTCGCGCGGTGTTCCCTTGGCCTGGTCATCGGGCGTGGTGACGCTCACGCCGATGGCCATGATGACCTTCTTGCGCTTGCCCTGGGCGTCGACGGCGCCCGTCTGTTCGGCCAGCCATTGTTTGACAGGTTCGGAGCCCCACTCCTGGAAGGCCATCACCGCCAGCACCAGGGTCACCAGCACGGCCACCAGGGTGGTCCACTCACGCTTCGGGGCCAGGCCACGGCGGCGCACCTGCAGGCACAGCCAGGGGCCGGCCAGCGTGGGCACCAGCAGCTGCAGCGCGACGGTGACAAAGCCGCCCAGCGGCAGCGGACCCGCGGTATCCATCACCGTGGGGATCAGCAGCGACACCAGGATCAGCCCGATCACCAGCAGGTAGGGCCGCAGCCGTGCCCGCCCCCAATGACTGCTGAAGACGGGGTAGCGGCGGTACTCGGTGAACCAGCCCTGGCCGCGGCCTGCGACTTCGCTGGGCAGGGGCGCTTCGAGCGGCTGGGTCAGGGCGGTTGCGGCAGAGGACATGGGCGGCAAGCGTAGCGGCTGTCCGGCGTTGTGGCCGCTGGCGCGACGAAGGCCGCAATGGGCGCGACCAATGCCACC
>JANOAM010000571.1:0-2659 GCA_031411215.1 Betaproteobacteria bacterium | reverse complement strand
GGGCGTGGCGAACATCATCACCTGCATGGCGCAGAAGCCGGCCACGAAGAGACGCCACAAGGCCTGACGCTGCACTTGGCGCCGCAGTTCGCGGGCGGGCGCCGCAGCGTCGGGCACGGCGTCATAGCCGGCGCGGCGCACCGCGGCGATCAGCGCCGAAGGACGCGTCACATCCGGATTCCAGCGCACGCTGGCGCGCTCGGCGGCGGCGCTTACCTCGGCGCTTTGCACACCCGGCACGCGCTGCAGAGCGGCCTCGATGAGGCTGCCGCACGCGGCACAGCGCAAACCGGCCAGTTGCAGCGACGATTCCGCCCAGCGCTCACCCGCCGGCCCCGACACCCAGCGCGTGAAGCGGCCCCATTCCAGCGGGTCGTCCACGGCAGCGGCCCCTGGTGCGTTGTCCAGGTTGGGCGTGGCTTTGGGGACAGCTGATGCAGTCATCGGCGATGCTGGCGGGCCCGATAATCTAGGACCGGAGCACACCGACACCCATGATCTGCATCAAGCCGCCCTCACTGCCCCGCCACGTGCTGGCCCTGTTCCTCATGACTCTTCTGGCGGCTCTGCCGGCCCAGGCGCAGACGGGTCCGCAACCGCGCCTGCCCAGCATCGACCTCAGCGCCGGCATCCATCTCATCAAGACCGAGCTGGCCATCAGCATGGAGCAACAGGCCACCGGCATGATGTTCCGCAAGGAGATGGGCACCAACGACGGCATGCTCTTCGTCAACGAAGACAGCAGCGTGCGCTGCTTCTGGATGCGCAACACGCTGGTGCCGCTGACCATTGCCTTCATCGCGGACGACGGCACCATCGTGAATCTGGCCGACATGGACGCGCAGTCCGACAAGTCCCACTGCTCGGCCAAACCCGTGCGCTATGCGCTGGAGATGAACCGCGGCTGGTTTGCCAAACGCGGCATCAAGGCCGGCGCCAAGCTGCAGGGCAAGCCCTTCGAAAAGCGGTGACCGAAACCGCTACGGTGCCAGCCGCACCGTGAAGCGCATGCCGCTCACCTCAGGACGCGTGGCCGCGGTGAGCGTGCCGCCCAGGCGTTGCACGATCTCTCGCGCAATGGCCAGGCCCAGACCGGTGCCGCCGTCGTTGCGCATGTCGGCCCGCTCGCCGCGCCAGAAGGGTTCGAAGAGGCGCGGCAATTCCTCGGGCCGCACACCCGCGCCGTCATCTTCCACGCTGACCTCCGCGCCGCCGCCGGGCAGCGCGGCCACCCGCAGCAGGATGTTGGGGCCGCCGTAACGCTGGGCGTTGTCCAGCAGGTTGTTCACCACCTCGCCCAGCCAGATCGGGTGCGCGCGCGCCACCACGGGCTCAGGCGGCGCATCCAGCTCGATGTTGCGGCCCCGCCGCAGGCCCTGCAGCACCAGCGGCTCGGTCGCTTCACGCAGCAGCGGCACGATGTCCTGCGGCCGGTGTTCCGCGTCCATGGTCAGCGCAGTTTCGGAACCGGCCAGGCTGAGCAACTGGCCGATCAGGCGCGCCAGGCGTTCCGTGGAACTGTGCAGCTCGCTCAGCAGTGATTGCCAGCCCGCGCCATCGGCAGGCATGGCCGTGCTGCGCAGCTCACGGTCCAGCTCCTGCGCCAGCACGCGGATGCCGGCCACCGGCGTGCGCAGCTGGTGTGCCGCATCGGCCACGAAGCGGCGCTGCAGGGCGACACTTTCCTGCACGTCCTGCATCAGTGTGTTGATGCGCTCCACCATGGGCAGCGCCTCGGCCGGCACGTGTGCCAGCGGCAACGGGCGCCAGTCGTGCAGGTCGCGCAGCGCCACCTCGCTGCCCAGGCGGTTCAGCGGCGCCAGGCCCTGGCGCACGCCCAGGCCCAGCAGCAAGAAGGTCAAGGTGCCCATCACCAGCGCGGGCAAGACGACAGCCAACTGCAGGTCACGCTGCAGTTCATTGCGTTTCAGCTTGGTCTCCACCACCACGATGGACACGGTGCGGTCGATCATCGGTGACGAGACCGAGAAGACGGCACCACGCACCGGCGCACCCTTGAAGCTGGCGTTGAAGAGGATGGGCTTTTGCAAGCTGCCCTTGCGGTCCAGCGGCACCGGCACCTCGGCGTCGCCAGCCAGAGCGTTGCCTTCGATGTCCACCATGACGAAGCCGTTGCGGTTTTCGCTGTCCCAGGTCAGCAGTTCCAGCGTCTGGCGGCTCACGTCCAGCAGGGGGCCGCGGTCGGACCAGGTCACCTTGGCCGCCAGGGCCGAGGCTTCGTCCTGCAGGCCACGGTCAAAAGCGCTGTTGGCGGCCGTGCGCGCCAGCAGGTAGGCGCCCACCGTGGCCGCCACCAGGCCAACGAGCCAGGTCCAGGCCAGCGGCTGCAGCAGCCGGTGCGCCAGGCTGCGGTTCAAGATGCGGTCATCACGGCACGCTGACACCGCCGGCTTCGGCGGTTTCCATGACGTAGCCAAAACCGCGCACCGTCTTGATGACCACACCCAGCGGCGTGAAGCGTTTGCGCAGCCGGTGCACATAGACCTCCACCGAGTTCTCGCTGAAGTCCGCTTCCCAGCTCGACAGGCGGGCCACGATGGACTCCTTGGTGACGACGCGGCCGGCCTTCTGCAACAGCAGCTCGGTCAGCGCCAGCTCGCGCGGGCTCATGGGCACACGTTCACCGTTGAAGCGCAGC
>JANOAM010000570.1:0-4796 GCA_031411215.1 Betaproteobacteria bacterium | reverse complement strand
GTACATGAACTGCTCGGGTTCCAGCTGGTCGCAGTAGCGCTGGCCGCAGACCTCGAACCATTCCATCGCGTTCCAGGCCGCGTTCTGGATGCGCAGCACGTCGATGCGGCGCAGCGCCTGGTACTTGGCCAGCACGTCCGGAATGTGCGCGGCCGTGTCGCCGTCCAGCTTGAACTGACGCGTGAGTTCAATGGCATCTTCCAGCGCCAGCTTGGTGCCGGACCCGATGGCGAAGTGCGCCGTGTGCACCGCGTCGCCCATCAGCACCACGTGGTTGCGGCCATTGAAGTGCCACCAGTGTTCGCAGGTGATGCGTTGGAAGTTGAGCCACGCGCTGCCACGCAGATGGCGCGCGTTGCTCATGAGCTTTTCGCCTTGCAGGTCACGCGCAAAGAGTTGTTCGCAAAATTCCACCGACTGCTGCGGGTCGGCCTTGTCCAGGCCGTGCGCCAGCCACACGTCTTCCGGGCATTCGACGATGAAGGTGCTGGTGCTGTCGTCGAACTTGTAGATGTGGGCCTGGAACCAGCCGTGTTCTGTTTTCTCGAAGATGAAGGTGAAAGGCTCGTAGCGCTTCTTGGTGCCCAGCCAGATGTAGCGGTTGGGCCGCGTCACGATGTCGGGCTTGAAGACGCTGGCGTATTTGGTGCGGACCCGCGAGTTGATGCCGTCGCAGGCGATGACCAGGTCCGCGTCGGGGTAGTCGGCGTCACTGTCGGCTTCGGTGTTGAAGACCAGTTGCACGCCCAGTTCTTCGCAGCGCGCCTGCAGGATGTTCAGCAGCTTCTTGCGGCCAATGCCCACGAAACCGTGGCCGCCGCTGCGGATGGTCCGGCCCTTGAACTGCAGTTCGATGTCGTCCCAATGCGCGAAGCTGGACTCGATGGTGTCGGCCGTCTGCCGGTCCCATTCGCGCATGTTGTCCATGGTGGCGTCGCTGAACACCACGCCCCAGCCGAAGGTGTCGTAGGGCTTGTTGCGTTCGACGACGGTGATGTCGTGGTCCTGCCCGTTGTCGCGCCCCAGTTTCTTCATCAGCAGGCCGAAGTACAGGCCCGCCGGGCCGCCGCCTATGCAGACGATCTTCATGGTTCGGCCTTCAGGCGTTCACGTTCACGACCAGGCGCCCGCGGACCTTGCCGGCCAGGATTTCGGCGCCAGCCTGCACGGCGCCTTCCAGGCCGATTTCCTGCGTCAGCGATTCCAGCTTGGCCAGGTCCAGGTCCCGCGCCAAGCGCTCCCAGGCGGCCACCCGTTTGGCCATGGGCGCCATCACGCTGTCGATGCCGCACAGCGTCACGCCGCGCAGGATGAAGGGCGCCACGCTGGCCGGGAAGTCCATGCCCTGGGCCAGGCCGCAGGCCGCGACCGCACCGCCGTATTTCGTCATGGCACAGGCATTGGCCAGCGTGTGGCTGCCGACGGAATCGACCACGCCCACCCAACGTTCCTTGCCCAGCGGCTTGCCGGGGGCGGACAGTTCGTCGCGTGAGATCACCTCGGCCGCGCCCAGGCTCTTCAGAAAATCGGCTTCGGCCAAGCGACCGGTGGACGCCACCACGCGGTGGCCCATCTTGGCCAGCAGGGTGATGGCCACCGTGCCCACGCCGCCGTTGGCGCCTGTCACCAGCACGTCACCGCTGCCGGGCTTCACGCCATGCGCATCCAGGGCCATCACACAAAGCATGGCGGTGTAGCCGGCAGTGCCTATGGCCATGGCCTGGCGCGCGGTAAGCCCTGCAGGCAACGCCACCAGCCAATCGCCCTTCACACGCGCCTTCTGCGCCAGGCCGCCGCTGTGGCTTTCGCCAACGCCGAAGCCGTTCAGCAGCACCGCGTCGCCAGGTTTGAAGCGCGGGTCTGCGCTGTCTTCCACGGTGCCGGCGAAGTCGATGCCCGCGTGCAGCGGGAACTTGCGCACCACGGGCGCCTTGCCGGTGATGGCCAGGCCGTCCTTGTAGTTGATGGTGCTCCAGGCCACCCGCACCGTCACGTCGCCTTCGGGCAATGCGCTGTCGTCCACGCACTTCACGCCGGCACGGTAGCCAGCGTCGTCCTTTTCAATGACGAGGGCTTTGAACATCTTCTTGTCTCCGGGCTTGTCTGCACGCTGGTTCGCGCACGAGGCAGCAAGTTTGACACGCGCTGCAAGCCCGGACGGGCCGGCGCAGAATGCGCGCCGTGAAGCGCATCCACCTGCCCATCCTGACCGCGGCGCTGTTGCTGGCAGCCTGCGCCACGCCCTTGCCCAGCCCGCAGACGGCCGAGGCCGAGGTGCTCAGGGCCTGGGGCCCACCCACCGCGCGCTACGCGCTGGAAGGCGGCGCGCACCGCCTGGAATACGCCACCGGCCCCTGGGGCCGCCACACCTGGATGATCGACATTGACGCCGCCGGCCGCGTGCGCCAGGCCGAGCAGGTGCTGAGCGACAACGCCTTCATCCGCCTGCAACAGGACCCGGGCCTGCGCCGCGAAGACGTGCTGCGCCGCATCGGTCAGCCGGGCGAACGCCGCGCCGCGCGCGGCGGCGGCCAGACCTGGTCCTGGCGCTACCCTACCAACGACTGTCTGTGGTTCCAGCTGTCCCTGGCTGCTGATGGCAGCGTCGGCAGCGGCGCCTTCTTACCCGACCCCACCTGCGATGGACCCAATGACGCACGCTCCTGAACGGAATGCCATGACCCGACGAGACTTCACGACCCTGGCCGCGGCCACCGCCGCTGGCGGTCTGGCGGCCTGCGCCAGCCCGGGCGCCGAGCCTGCCAAGCCAACGTCCGCCGCCATCACCGGCCTGGCGCCCACGGGTCGCCTGCGCGCCAGCATCAACCTGGGCAACCCCATCCTGGCGCGGCGTGATGGCAGCAGTGCCGCCGGCGTGTCCGTGGACCTGGCGCGTGCGCTGGGCGCGGAACTGGGTGTGCCGGTGGACCTGGTGGTGGTCGACGCCGCGGCCAAGTCGGTGGCCAATGTGAAGGGTGGCGACGCCGACATCGGCTTCTTCGCCATCGACCCGCTGCGCAGCGACGGCATCCGCTTCAGCGCGGCCTATGTGCTGATTGAAGGTGCCTACCTGGTCAAGCAGGACTCCACGCTCACCGACAACGCGCAGGTGGACCGCGCCGGCACCCGCATCATGGTCGGCCGCGGCAGCGCCTATGACCTGTACCTGAGCCGCGAGCTGAAGGCCGCGCAGCTGTTGCGCACGCCGACGTCGCCCCAGGTGGTGGACGAATTCCTGGCCCAGAAGGCCGACGTGGCCGCAGGCGTCAAGCAGCAGCTGCAAGGCGACGCCGCGCGCCTGGGTGGCCTGCGCCTGCTGCCGGGCCGATTCATGGTCATCGAACAGGCCATGGGCGTGCAGGCTGGGCGGGTGGTGGATGCGGAGCGCTACCTGGCGGCTTTCGTGGAACGCGCCAAGGCCAGCGGCTTTGTAGCGGATGCCTTGAAGCGCCACAGCATCCAGGGCGCTCTGGTGGCGCCGCCGGTCTGAGGCCCGCGGGCTGGGAAAGCCCTGGGGAAGCCCGGGATGCTGGATGCGGAGGCGCGCGGACAATGCGCGCTTTCCATTTTCTGGACACCCCAGACATGAGCTTTTCCAAGACCCACGCCCTGCGCACGATCTGCGCTGCGGTGCTGCTGGCCGCCACCGCGGCGCAAGCGCAACCCGCTGCATCTTCGACCCCTGGCAACACTGCACCGGATCCACGCATGGTGTGGGACCTGTCGCGCCTGTTCCCCACCGACGCGTCCTGGGATGCAGAACGCAACGCGCTGATCGCCGAGATCCCCAAGCTGCGCGACCTGCGCGGCAGCCTGGGCCGTGACGCGGCCAGCCTGCGCTCGGTGCTGGACGCGGTGTCCGCCACCAGCCTGCGCCTGAACCGGCTGTGGGTCTACGCCAGCACGCAGTCCACCACCGACAACGGCAACGCACGCAACCAGGAACGCATGGGCCTGATGTACGGCCTGTGGGGCCAGTACAGCAGCGCCGTGGCCTGGGTGGACCCGGAGATCCTGACCATTGGCGCCGACAAGATCACCGGCTTCCAGGCGGCGGATGCCGGCCTGGCCCAACACGCCACCAAGCTGCGGCAGGTGCTGCGCCAGGCGCCGCACACGCTGGCGCCGGATGTGGAGACCGCGCTGGCGTCCTACGCGCCCGTGCTGGGCAGCTTTTCCAACGCGCGCGAGCTGCTGGTCTACGCCGACATCAACTGGCCCACGATGACCGTGGAAGGCAAGCCGGTCAAGCTGTCGGACACCGGCTACGAAGAATTCCGGCGCCACCCAGATCGGGCTCTGCGCAAGGAGGTCTTCGACACCTTCTGGAAGGCCTACGGCCAGTATGAAAACACCCTGGGCGCCTTGCTGGCCCAGCGTGTGAACACCGGCGTCATCAGCGCCAGGATGCGCAAGCACCCGTCGGCCGCTGCGGCGTCGCTGTCCAACGTGGAAGTGCCCGAAGAGGTGCTGCGCACCCTGGTGGCCCAGACCAACGCCGCGCTGCCGGTGCTGCACCGCTACTTCAAACTGCGCCAGCGCATGCTGAAGCTGCCAGACCTGCACTACTACGACATCTACCCGGACCTGGTGAAGTCGGATCGGCGTTACCCGCTGGAAGAGTCGTCCGCACTGACCATGGCCGCCATGAAGCCGCTGGGCGACGAGTACCAGGCGCAGCTGCAACTGGCGCTGTCGGCGCGCACCATGCACGTGAGGCCGCAGCCCGGCAAGGCCAGTGGCGCCTACGCCACTGGCGTGTATGGCCTGACGCCCTACATCTTCCTGAACCACAC
>JANOAM010000569.1:0-1764 GCA_031411215.1 Betaproteobacteria bacterium | reverse complement strand
GGCCAGCATGCGGCTGGTGAAGCTGGCCGGGTCCAGCGGCAGCGGGATCTCCACCGGCCGGTAGTGCGCACCCGCGCGGCCGCAGATGTGGCGCCAGGTGGCTTCGCAGGCGCCGTATTCGTGGTCGGTGCCCAGCACCTCATCGCCCGGCAGCAGCATCAACGACCGCGCCACGATGTTGATGCCCGTGGTGGCGTTGGGCACGAAGACCAGGTCGTCGCCGCGTGCACCCAGGTAGGCGCCCAGCTGCGCGCGCGCCTCGGCCAGCAGGCCGCCGGAGCGGCGGCCGAGGAACTGCACCGGGTTGCGTTCCAGTTCCAGCTGCCAGCGCTGGAAGGTGTCGAACACCTCGCGCGGGCAGGCGCCGTAGGAGCCGTGGTTGAGGAAGACGAGCCCGGGCTCGAGCAGAAAGAGGTCACGCATGGTGGGTGCGATCTTCGCACCCTGCGCACGCTCAGCAGGCCCGCCGGGGCTACAGCGTGTCGAAGATGGGCTGCAGCGCGTCTTCCCAGTCGGCCAGGTCGTCGTCGCTGACCTGCAGCCAGGCCAGGGCCAGGTGGCGGTGCTTCACGTAGTCGGTGTCCAGCGCCACGTTCAAGCGCCGGCAGGTGAATTCCTCGGCCAGCACGCCCATGGCCAGCAGGGTCTGCACCTCGGCATCGGCGTCGGACTTTTGCAGGTGCGTCAGGTCGTGGTGCAGGCGGATGGCGGCCATCACCGGGGGCGCCACCTGCCAGGCGCGTGCCACCAGGGCGCCGACGACGGCGTGGTCCGTGCGGTGGTTGGCGTTTTCGGTTTCGACAAAACTGCGGTCGCGCCGCGCCTGGGCTTCGACCATGGTGCCGCTGTAGCCGGGCAAACGCTGCAGCAGCACGGGGATGCCGACGTGGCAGAACAGGCCGTACAGCTGTGCCAGTTCCGGCGCCAAGCCGGGCAACCTCCGGGCCAGGTAGTGCATGGCCGTCGCGCGCAGGGCGGCCATGTCCCAGAAGCCCTTCAGGCGCGGGTGGTCGGCGCGGATGGCCTGCTTCAGCAGCACTTCGGTCAACAGCGTGGCCGTCAGGTCCAGGCCCAGGCGGTTCATGGCGCCGCCCACGGTCTGCACCGGCTGGTCACCGGCGTTCAGCGCGCAGTTGGCGTTGCGCAGCAGCGTGGCGGCCATGGCCACGTCGCTGTTGGCGATCTGGCCCACGGCGTTGAGGTCTGGCTCCGGCGCGTTCAAGGCGTCCCGCAACCGCACGAGCTTGTCCGGGCAGGGCGGTATGGTGATCTGCTGCAGCGGCCCACTGCGTCGCTGCCGTTCGATCTCTTCCACGATACGCAGCGTCAGCGCCGTGGGGTGATGGATCACATGGGTACGGGCTGGGGTGGAGAGCTCGGTCATGGGTGCCGCGGGCGGAGAAGTTGGGGGACGAGTCTTCCTATATCGGCAGAGCCCGCGGCCACTGAAGTGGCAAGTCAGCCGACCTGCCCTGCGTTCGCGCAGAATCGGCCGCCATGGCCGCAGGCAGTTTGTTCACTCTCCTTGACGACATTGCGTCCGTGCTGGACGACGTGGCCGTGCTCAGCAAGATTGCCGCCAAGAAGACGGCCGGCGTGCTGGGCGACGACCTGGCGCTCAACGCCCAGCAGGTGGCCGGCGTGCGGGCCGACCGCGAATTGCCTGTGGTCTGGGCCGTGGCGCGGGGCTCCATGCTCAACAAGGGCATCCTGGTGCCGCTGGCACTGGCCATCAGCGCGTGGGCGCCCTGGCTGGTGACGCCG
>JANOAM010000568.1:0-2429 GCA_031411215.1 Betaproteobacteria bacterium | reverse complement strand
CGCTCCAACACCCGCCTGACGCCGGCGCAGCAGGAACGTGCAGGCCAGGTCATGGTGGACACCATGGTCGAGGCCACCACCGACATGCTGCGCGAGATGATGCCCGCCATGTACGGCGCCATGACCGAGGTCTACACCACGGGCTTCACGCTGGCCGAGATCCGCGAACTGCAGCGTTTCTATGCCAGCGAAGTCGGACAGAAGTCGGTGACGGTCATGCAGGACGACCTGCCGCGCATGATGCAACCCATGATGCAGACCATCCAGACCCAGATGCCGCGGATTCAGCAACGCATCGAAGCCGCGGTGCAGCGCCTGCGCGACGAAGGCATCGTCTTGCAGGAGCCACAGAAGAAGCCGTGACCGTGATGGATCAGCTGTGCGCGCCAGCCCCACGCTGGCGCCACAGCACCAAGCCGTAGAAGAGCGCAGCCGACACCAGCAGGGTGCCCAGGAACAACGGTGAGGCGGTGGCCTGCAACGCCGCACCCAGGTCGTGGAGGGCAAAGCTGGGCAGGGCCGACAGCGCTTCGCTGGGCGGGTTTTCCGGGCTGATGCTGAATCCACCGGAGCCGCTGGCACCCATCAGCGCCTTGCCGGCGTTGACGACGAGATCGCGCATTGTGTTGGACAGCATGGGCTGGCCGAACACCAGTTTCAGCACGGCGCTGCCCAGGCTCAGTCCCACCGCCAGCACCGGCAAGCCCCAGCGCTTGAAGAAGGCGTTGGCCAGCATGGCGGCCAGCAGCAGCGGCAGCATCCACAGCGTGGCGAGTGGGAGCCCGGCCATGATGCGCGCCACCAAGGCTGCCATGCCCACCGCCAGGCTGCCCCAGGGCAGCGAGAACCACTCGCCCAGGCTGACCACGCGGCCCACGGTCACCAGCGACACCACCAGGCCACAGGCCAGCCCGGCCAACAGGGCCGCGGCGGGAACCAGCAGCAGATGCACCAGCAGCGGCGCCGCCAGGCTCTCGCTGTGGCTGGTGGGCAGCGACAACCAGAACTCGATGGAACGGTCGGCATGGTCACGGCGCGGCGTGGCCGTCGCGATGAACAGGGACGTGACCCACACCAGCAGGAAGATCACGGCTGTGGAGATCACCAAGGTCAGCGTGCCGACCATCAGTGCCAGTTGACCGGGCGCCTGGCCCGCGGCCATGCCATCCACTTCGATCGAGCCAAAACTCAGCGGCAGGATGGCCAGCACCAGCGGCACCAGCACCAGCAGGGCCCAGGCAAAACGGTGTTGCAGCCACTCACGCCGCATCAGGGGAACGAGGTTCTTCATGGTCGGGTTCCAGTGCAGTGGGTTCAGAAGTGCTGGCGGTCGAGTTCGGGCTTGCGCGTCAGCGCCACGAACAGGTCCACGAGGCTGGGGCGCATGCGGCGGCCCAGGGCCTGCAGGTGGGCCGGCGGTTCGCCGTCGAAGAGCGACGCGCTGCCACCCTGCACGCGGTACTTCAAGAGCGGGTGCGCGGCGGCCATCTCCTCAGCCACGGAAGCGTCATGGCTCAGCGCGACGAAGCGCCGGTCCATGTCTTCCAGGCTGATGTTGAGCACCAGCTTGCCCTCGTTGAGCATCAGCACGTCGGACAGCAAGGTCTCGATCTCTTCCACCTGGTGGGTGCTGATGAGCACGCTGCGTTCGCCGTCGCACCACTCGTCGATCAGCATCTCGTAGAAGGACTTGCGCGACAGCACGTCCAGGCCCAGGGTGGGCTCGTCCAGGATCATCAGCTTGGCGTCGATGCTGGCGATCAGCGCCAGGTGCGCCTGCACCACCATGCCCTTGGACAGCGACTTGACCTTGTCGCGCAAACCGACGCTGGTGCGCTTGAGCAGGGTGCGCGCGCGGTCTGCGGAGAAGCGCGGATGAATGCCGCTCATCAGCGTGATCAGTTCGTCGACACGCGCCCAGCGCGGCAGCGTGGCCACATCCGGGATGTAGCAGGCGCTTTGCAGCAGCGCCACGCGGTCCTGCAGCGGATTCAGGCCCAGCACCTTCAGGTCACCTTGCGGTTGGGCCAGGCCCACCATGGCTCGCATCAGCGTGGTCTTGCCGGCGCCGTTGTGGCCCAGCAGGCCGACCACACGGCCTTTGGGGATGCTGAAGCTGATGTCGTCCACGGCGCGCTTGCGGCCGTAGCTGATGCTCAGGTTGCGCGCTTCCACCAGCGCGGCGTCGTTGTCAGCGACCTTGATGTCTGCGCTCATGCAGGCTGCTCCCAGTTCAGTTGTTCGATGCCGATGCCCAGCCGGCGCAGGCGTTCGCGCAGCCGTGGCCATTCGGTCTGCAGGAAGCGGTCTCGCTCGGTGGCCCGCAGCCTTTCGCGGGCACCCCCGGTGACAAAGAGGCCCAGGCCGCGGCGGTTCTCCAGCAGCCCGGCGTCACCCAGCGCTTGCAGCGCTCGGTTCACGGTCAGCGG
>JANOAM010000567.1:0-1870 GCA_031411215.1 Betaproteobacteria bacterium | reverse complement strand
GTCACCGGCAACTGGGGCCAGGACCTGACGCTGCTGATCAAGGCCGCCAAGGATGCCGGCCTCAACGCCAACTTCTACACCTACTACGCCGTGACCAGCGGCGTGCCCACGGCCATGGCCGCGGGCGTGGGCGGCAAGGTGCGTGTGGTGGCCATCGGCCACAACTCGCTGCCGGGCATCGCCGCCAAGCTGCAGGACGACTACAAGGCCAAGTTCAACGACGACTGGTACACCTTGCAGACCTACACGGGCTTGGGGTTGTTGTCGGCCGGCATGGCGCAGGCCAAGAGTGTGGATCCGGTGGCGGTGGCCAAGGCCATGAGCGGTATCCGGTTCCAAGGCCTGACGGGTGAACTGGAAATGCGCAAGACGGACCACCAGATGCAGCAGCCGATCTACATCACCGAGTGGCGCAAGGCCGACGCCAAGAACAAGTACAGCGTGGAGAACACGGGCTTCAACTTCCAGGAGGTGCGCGCGCTGCCCAACTACGTGTCCAGCACGCCCACGTCCTGCCAGATGAAGGCACCCGCCTGAACCTGGTCCGCTCCCTGTGGCAGCGCGGCTGCCGGTCCGTCCGGCACCGCGCTGTTTTCACAACAGCGCTCTCCACATGAGCGCGCTCGGCACGCCGCTATGGACGTTTCCTTCTACCTGATCTCCCTGCTCAATGGCCTGTCACTCGGGCTGCTGCTGTTCATGCTGGCCAGCGGCCTGACACTGATCTTCAGCATGATGGGCGTGCTGAACTTTGCCCATGCCAGCTTCTACATGGTGGGGGCCTACGTGGCCTACAGCATCACCCAGGTGGTGGGCTTCTGGTGGGGCCTGCTGCTGGCGCCGCCCGTGGTGGGCGCGATGGGCGCGGCCTTCGAGCGTTATGCGCTGCGCCGTGTGCACAAGTTCGGCCATGTGCCGGAACTGCTGATCACCTTTGGCCTGAGCTACCTGATCCTGGAAATGGTGCAGCTGGTCTGGGGCCGCCAGGCCTTGAACTTCCAGCCGCCCGAATCCCTGCGTGGGCCGCTGTTCACCATCGTGGACCTGCCGACCGCGCTGCAGTTCGCCTGGGGTGAACCGCCCGAGGTCTGCAAGACCGTGGCCGGTGCCGTCTGCACGACCTTCCCGCAGTTCCGTGCCTTCGGCATGGCGGTGGCGGTGCTGATGCTGGTGGCCGTGTGGTTGCTGCTGACACGCACACGCATCGGCCTGGTGATCCAGGCCGCGCTGACGCACCCGGACGCGGTGGAGTCGCTGGGCCACAACGTGCCGCGCGTCTTCATGATGGTCTTTGGCGGCGGTACGGCACTGGCCGCCCTGGCCGGGGTGATCGGTGGCGCGCTGCGCGTCACCGAGCCGTCGATGGCACTGGCCGTGGGCGCGGTGGTGTTCGCCGTGATCGTGATCGGCGGCATGGGTTCGTTGGCCGGTGCCTTTGTCGCCAGCATCGGCCTGGGCGTGATCGACAGCTTCGCGGTCAGCAGCGACAGTTCGCTGGCCGACCTGTTCAAGGGGGTGGGCATGGCCATGACGCCGGACACCTTCGGCTATGTGGTGTGGAGCGTGAAGATGAGCCAGGTGGCGGCCATCCTGCCCTACCTGCTGCTGGTCTTGATCCTGATCTTCCGGCCCAAGGGTCTGTTCGGCACCCGGGAGGGCTGACCATGCATTCAACCGGTCAGGTCTACCGTTTCAAGTCCTACAACGTGGGTCGCTGGGTTATCTGGGGCGGCTATGCGCTGATGATGGCCGTGGCGCCGCTGTTCTGGACCAGCAGCCTGTCGCTGACCATGCTGTCGCAGATGGGCGTGGCCATCATCGCCTGCCTGGCCTTCAACATGCTGCTGGGGCAGGGCGGCATGCTCAGCTT
>JANOAM010000566.1:0-4432 GCA_031411215.1 Betaproteobacteria bacterium | reverse complement strand
TTCTTCAACATCCCGGTCGACAACATCTACGCCAGCCCCGTGCTGCTGTCGGACGTGAAGGCCAAGAACTACCCCAACCTGGTGGTGGTGTCGCCCGACGTCGGCGGTGTGGTGCGCGCCCGTGCGCTGGCCAAGCAGCTGGGCTGCGACCTGGCCATCATCGACAAGCGCCGCCAGGCCGCCAACGTGTCGGAAGTGATGCACGTCATCGGCGAGATCGACGGCCGCAACTGCGTGATCATGGACGACATGATCGACACCGCCGGCACGCTGGTGAAGGCGGCCGAGGTGCTGAAGGCACGCGGCGCCAAGAGCGTCTACGCCTACTGCACGCACCCGGTGTTTTCCGGCCCGGCCGTGGAACGCATCAAGAACTCCCAAATTGACGAGGTGGTGATCACCAACACCATCCCGCTGTCCGACGCGGGTAAAGCCTGCCCCAAGATCCGGCAGCTTTCCGTCGCCTTTCTGTTCGCCGAAACCATCCGCCGCATCAGCGACGGTGAGTCGGTGACTTCCCTCTTTGCCGAGCAGAACAACAACTTCTGACGGCATTGAACGGGGCGCCGCGCCGCGGCGCCCTTTGACCCCAAAGGCGCTTGGTCGCGGGCGCCTTATCCACTTTCGGAGCCACCATGAAATTCACAGCCTACGCGCGTACAAAGCAGGGGACCGGAGCGAGCCGCCGCCTGCGCAACGCCGCCAAGGTGCCCGGCATCGTCTACGGTGCCGGCACGCCCAGCCTGGTCGAACTCGACCACAACGCGCTCTTCTTCGCCTTGAAGAGGGAAGCCTTCCACTCGTCCATCCTTGAGATGGACCTGGCCGGTGCGGTGCAGAAGGTTCTGCTGCGCGACTTCCAGATGCACCCCTACAAGCCGCAAGTCCTGCACGTGGACTTCCAGCGTGTGGACGAGAGCACCAAGCTGCGCAAGAAGGTGCTGCTGCACTTCGAGGGTGAAGAAAACTCGCCGGCCGTCAAGACTGACAAGTGCCTGGTCAACCACGTGGCGCTGGACCTGGAAATTGAATGCCTGGCCGCGCAACTGCCTGAGTTCATCAGCATCGACCTGTCCGGCCTGGCCAAGAACACCAGCCTGCATGCCAGCGACCTGAAGCTGCCCGAGGGCATCAAGGCCGTCAAGCGCGGTACGCAGAATCCTGTGATCGTGGCCGTGACGACGCCCAAGGAAGAAGTCGAAGAAGTTGTCGTTGCACCCGTCGTGGTTGCCAAGGGCAAGGACCCCAAGCCCAAGAAGACCGAGAAGCAAAACCAGAAGTGATGCTTCACCCGGAAGGGGGTGCGTCTTGCGAGACCCCCTCCCCCGACGACAGGCCCCACCCCGGTGGGGCTTTTTTGTGCCCGCGCCACCAATAATCGATCCCCATGATTCGTCTGTTTGTCGGCCTGGGCAACCCGGGCATTGAATACGAGGCCACACGCCACAACGCGGGCTTCTGGTGGATAGACACGCTGGCGTCCGAATGGGGCGCACGGCTGGTGCCGGAACGTGGCTACCAGGCGCTGACCGCGCGAGTGAACCAACCGCAAGGCGCCGTGTGGCTGCTGGAACCCATGACCTTCATGAACCGGTCCGGCTTCTCGGTAGCCACGCTCGCACGGTTTTTCAAAATCGCCCCGGACGAGATCCTGGTGGTGCACGACGAACTGGACCTGCAGCCTGGCCAGGCCAAGCTGAAGTTTGGCGGCAGCGCCGCAGGACACAACGGCCTGAAGGACATCCACAGCCAGCTGGGCACGCCGGACTTCTGGCGCTTGCGCCTGGGCATAGGCCACCCGGGCGTGAAGGCCGAGGTGGTGAACTACGTGCTGAAGAAGCCTTCGGCGGAAGACCGTGACGCCATCGCCAAGGCCAGCGAGCAATCACTCAAGTCGACTGGCCATCTGCTGGCGGGTGAGATGGACAAGGCCCTGGCCGTCATCCACGCCCAGCCGCCGCGACCCAAACCCCCCCGGCCCGAATAGCTGCCACTGCCTACAGGAGACAAGCCATGAACCTGCGCCCCGCTCTCGTTGTGATGTTGCTCGCCACCGCCACGCAGCTGGCCACGGCCCAGGCCGTCTGGCGCTGCGGTGCCGACGGCCGGCAGTTCTCGGACAGGCCTTGTGAGCAGGGCCGCGCACTGGACACGCTGGAACCTCGTCCGGCGTCAGACCTGGCTGCGGCCAAGGACAGCGTGCAGCGCGACAAGGCGCTGGTCGCCCAGTTGGTGAAGGAACGTCAGCTGCGCGAGGCCCAGGCGCCCAAGGCCGCTGCCGGCATCCGTATGGCCAAGGCCGAAGAGCCGGTCAAGCCTAAGACGACTCCGAAACCGCCGAAGCGGTCGGCGAAACACCACCCTGCAGAAGACGGTATTTGGCGAGCAACTGCTGCTTCGTTTCGACAAACGAAGGGTTGATGGGGATGCAGCTTACCGGGCAGACCTGCACGCACTGGGGCTCGTCAAAGTGCCCCACGCATTCGGTGCAGCGCTTGGGATCGATCTCGTAGATCTCCGCACCCAAGTAGATGGCCTGGTTCGGGCACTCGGGTTCGCAGACGTCGCAGTTGATGCACTCGTCGGTGATCCACAGGGCCATGGTGTGCAGCTTTCGCGCTCAGGTTTCGGGTTGGTTGACGCGCTCGGACAGGCGCTTCAGCACCGAGGGTGCCACGAACTTGGAAACATCACCGCCCAGGTTGGCAATCTCGCGCACGAAGGTGCCGCTGACAAACTGGTACTGGTCGCTGGGTGTCATGAACACGGTTTCCACTTCCGGCATCAGCTGGCGGTTCATGCCGGCCATCTGGAACTCGTATTCGAAGTCGCTGACCGCGCGCAGGCCACGCACCACCACCTTGCCGCCGATCTCGCGCACGAAGTCCGACAGCAGGCCGCGGAAGGCCATCACTTCCACATTGCGGTAGGGCGAGGCGATCTCTTTCGCCATGCTCAGCCGTTCCGCGATCGTGAACATGGTGCGTTTGTGGTGGCCCGCGGCCACGGCCAGGATCAGCCGGTCAAACAGGCGCGAGCCCCTGCGCATGAGGTCTTCGTGTCCCAGGGTCATGGGGTCGAAGGTGCCGGGGTAGACAGCAGTGAGTGGGGCGGTAGCAGTCAAGCTGGGCTCCTGGCAGCGCCCAAAGCCGGCGCGCCGGCAGTGTAGCGGCGCTGAGCAGAGCCGATCAGGACTCGCGCAACCACAGTTGCGCGTGCACCGCACCGGCCTTGAGCTGACGGTGCAGGCTGTGCTTGGCCGGTGGCTCGGCCAGGGGCTCAGCCGACTCGACGTAGAGGTAGCCGCCAGGCACCACCAGCTCTGCCGCAGCCGCCACGGCCATGGGCAGGTGCCGGCTCTCGAACGGCGGGTCCAGCAGCACCAGTTCAAACCTCTGCGGCGCGCAGCGCGCCAACCAGGCCAACGCGTCGGTGCGCAGCACGGTGACGGCGTCCGCACCCAGGCGCTGCTTGACGGCCAAGAGGCTGCTGGCCAGCGCGCCGTCCTGTTCCAACAGCAGGGCCTCGGCCGCACCCCGCGACGCGGCCTCAAAGCCCAAGGCGCCGCTGCCGGCGAAGGCGTCCAGCACACGCCAGCCGCTCAGGTCCTGGCCCAGCCAGTTGAACAGCGTCTCGCGCACACGGTCGGGTGTCGGGCGCAGGCCGGGCTGGTCGGCGACGGGCAACTTGCTGCGTTTCCACTGGCCACCGATCAGTCGCACTTCGCCCAGGTGCTGCGTGGCCGGCTTGATGACCTTGCGCGTGGACTTGGGGTCGCGACCGTGGGCTTGGGGGCGGTTCGGGTTGGGTGTCTTGCTCATTGGCGCACCGGAATGCCCTGCGCCGCCATCAGCGCCTTGGCCTGGCCCACGGTGAATTCGCCGTAGTGGAAGATGCTGGCGGCCAGCACCGCGTCGGCGCCACCCAGCTTGATGCCGTCGGCCAGGTGTTCCAGCGCGCCGACACCGCCGCTGGCGATCACCGGCACCGGCACGGCGTCACTCACCGCGCGGGTCAGCGCCAGGTCAAAGCCGATCTTGGTGCCGTCGCGGTCCATGCTGGTCAGCAGGATCTCGCCAGCGCCGTGTTCCGCCATCTGGCGTGCCCAGGCGACGGCGTCGATGCCGGTGTTCTTGCGGCCACCGTGGGTGTAGACGTCCCAGCCCCCGCCCGGGCCGGCCAGGGGACGGCCTTCGCCGTCCGTGCGCCGCTTGGCATCGATGGCCACCACGATGCACTGCGCGCCGTACTTGTCGGACGCATCGCGGATCACCTGCGGGTTGGCCACGGCCGCCGAATTGAAGCTGACCTTGTCGGCGCCGGCGTTGAGCAGCCGACGGACATCCTGCACCGTGCGCACGCCGCCACCGACCGTCAGCGGGATGAAGACCTGCGATGCAACGGCCTCGATCATGTGCAGGATCAGGTCGCG
>JANOAM010000565.1:0-4606 GCA_031411215.1 Betaproteobacteria bacterium | reverse complement strand
GGGCCTTCTTGCGCGTCGATCAGCAGCACCACGCCGTCCACCATGCTCAGCGCACGCTCCACCTCACCGCCGAAGTCCGCGTGCCCGGGCGTGTCGACGATGTTGACGTGCGTGTCTTTCCACTTCACGGCGCAGTTCTTGGCCAGGATGGTGATGCCCCGCTCGCGTTCGATGTCGTTGCTGTCCATCACACGCTCGGCCACCTTTTCATTGGTGCGGAAGGTGCCGCTCTGGCGCAGGAGCTGGTCCACCAGCGTGGTTTTGCCATGGTCGACGTGGGCGATGATGGCGATGTTGCGGATGGCGTGGGTCATGCGATGCCTTGAACTTCGAGAGGGCTGAGCAGGCGGTCTGCGATGAGTTCGCCTGCGGTGATATGGGCAGTGCCTAGGAAGGCACGCGGTTCGGGGCCGTACACACGCACGGCAGATTGGTCGATCAGGGCCACGCGGCGGCGCAGGCCGGTCAGGAAGCGGCCGGCCTCGTCGGCGGGCAGGCGTACTTCCGGCAGGCCGGCCACCAGCACGTCGGGGCATTGCAGCAGCGCGTCGCGTTCCGGTTCGCTCAGGGCCTGCAGCTGTTCGATGCTGATGGCCTGGTCCAGGCTCAGCGCGCCGCTGCCGGTGCGACGCAGCGCCCACAGGTGCGCGCCGCAACCCAGTGCCACGCCGATGTCTTCGGCCAGCGTGCGGATGTAGGTGCCCTTGCTGCAGCGCACGTCGATCACCAGTTCGTCATCCTGCCAGCCGAGGATGTCAATGGAATGAATCGTGATGCGGCGCGACGGACGGTCGATCTCGATGCCGGCGCGCGCGTAGTCGTACAACGCCTTGCCTTCGTGCTTCAGCGCGGAATGCATGGGCGGGGTCTGGTCGATCTCGCCCACGAAGCGGGTGCAGGCGGCGTCAATAGCGGCGCGGTCGGTGGCGACGGGTTTGGTCTCCGTGACGGCGCCTTCACGGTCGCCCGTGGTGGTCTTCTGCCCCAACTTCAGCGTGGCGGTGTAGCGCTTGTCGGCGTCAAGACTCGCCTGGCTGAACTTGGTGGCCGCGCCGAAGCACAGCGGCAACAGACCCGTGGCCAGCGGGTCCAGCGTGCCCGTGTGACCGCCCTTCTCCGCGCGCAGCATGCCTTTGCACTTCTGCAAGGCGTCGTTGCTCGTCCAGCCCAAGGGCTTGTCGAGCAACAGCACGCCGTGCAGGGCACGGCGTGGCTGGCGGGCGGGGCGGACTTGCGACATCAGTCTTCCTTTGCGCGCACCGAGTTGGCCTTGGCGATCAGCGCCGACAAGTCAGCGGCACGTTCCGTGGTCTTGTCGTAGTGGAAGTGCAGCGTCGGCACGGTGTGGATGGACAGGCGCTTGAAGAGACCATTGCGCAGGTAACCCGCGGCTTCGTTCAATGCTTCCGCGCTCTCCGCGGGCTCAGAGAGCAACACCGAGAAGTAGACCTGGGCATGGGCGTAGTCCGGCGTCACGTCCACCGAGTTCAACGTGACCATGCCGATGCGCGGGTCCTTGAGGTCGCGGATCAACTCCGCCAGATCACGCTGGATCTGGTCGGCTACGCGGAAGCTGCGGTTGACGGTGGCTTTTTTGTGTCGCATGTTGGTGCTGTTCCAAACGAATCAGCCCCGCCGTTTTGGCGGGGCTGACTGCTGGGAAGCGTCTTGCCCGCCTTACAGCGTGCGTGCCACTTCCTTCACCTCGAAGAATTCGAGCTGATCGCCTTCCTTGATGTCGTTGTAATTCTTCAACTTCACGCCGCACTCGAAGCCTTCCTTGACCTCGCGCACGTCGTCCTTGAAGCGCTTCAACGAATCCAGCTCACCGGTGTAGATGACCACGTTCTCGCGCAGCAGGCGGAAGCGCGCGTTGCGGTGGACCATGCCGGCGGTGATCATGCAACCGGCAATGGTGCCGATCTTCGTGGCGACGATGACGCTGCGGATCTCGGCCGTACCGATGACCTCTTCGCGCTGTTCCGGTGCCAGCATGCCGCTCATGGCCGCCTTGATCTCGTCTACCGCGTCATAGATGATGTTGTAGTACTTGATCTGGACGCCATTGCCTTCGGCCAGCTTGCGCGCACCGGAGTCGGCCCGCGTGTTGAAGCCGATGATGATGGCCTTGGACGCGATGGCCAGGTTGACGTCGCTTTCGCTGATGCCACCCACGGCGCCGTGCACGATCTGCACACGCACTTCGGCGGTCGACAGCTTGAGCAGGCTTTGCGACAGCGCTTCTTGCGAGCCCTGCACGTCGGCCTTGACGATGAGGCTCAGCGTCTGCGCCGCGCCTTCGCCCATGTTGTCGAACATGCCTTCCAGCTTGGCAGCCTGGCGGCGGTTCAGCGTCACTTCGCGGTACTTGCCCTGACGGAAGGTGGCAATTTCGCGGGCCCGGCGTTCGTCGCTCAGCACCATGAAGTCGTCACCAGCTTGCGGCACTTCGGTCAGGCCCTGGATTTCCACCGGGATGGACGGGCCGGCGGCGTCGATAGCCTTGCCGTCTTCGTCCAGCATGGCACGCACACGGCCGTAGCTGGAACCTGCCAGCACGATGTCGCCCTTCTTCAGCGTGCCGCTTTGCACCAGCACGGTGGCCACAGGGCCGCGGCCCTTGTCCAGCTTGGCTTCAATGACCAGGCCCTTGGCAGCGGAGTCCGTAGGTGCCTTCAGTTCCAGCACTTCGGCCTGCAGCAGCACCTGTTCCAGCAACGTGTCCACGCCGGTGCCCATCTTGGCTGACACGCCAATGAAGGGCGAATCGCCACCGAAGTCTTCAGGCACCACACCTTCGGCCACGAGCTCGCTCTTCACACGCTCGATGTTGGCGTCCGGCTTGTCGATCTTGTTCATGGCCACGACGATGGGCACACCGGCCGCCTTCGCGTGGGCGATGGCTTCCTTGGTCTGCGGCATGACGCCGTCGTCGGCCGCCACCACCAGGATCACGATGTCGGTCGCCTTCGCACCGCGTGCCCGCATGGCCGTGAAGGCCGCGTGACCCGGGGTGTCCAGGAAGGTGATCATGCCGCGCGGCGTTTCCACGTGGTACGCACCGATGTGCTGCGTGATGCCGCCGGCTTCGCCCGCCGCCACACGGGCGCGGCGGATGTAGTCCAGCAACGAAGTCTTGCCATGGTCCACGTGGCCCATGACGGTGACCACCGGGGCACGCGGCAGGTTCTCGGACTCGTGCAGCGCCGCGGTTTCTTCTTCGGTGAAGGCTTCCGGGTCGTCCAGCTTGGCGGCGAACGCCTTGTGGCCCATCTCTTCGACCACGATCATGGCCGTTTCCTGGTCCAACTGCTGGTTGATGGAGACCATCTGGCCCAGCTTCATCAGCTGCTTGATCACCTCAGAGGCCTTGACGCTCATCTTGTGCGCCAGGTCGGCCACCGAGATGGTCTCGGGGATGTGCACTTCCTGGATCAACGCTTCGGACGGCGCGTTGAAGCTGCCGCCGTCATCACGTTCGCCACGGCGTGAGCCGCCGCGCGGTGCGCGCCAACCGGCACGACCACCGCTCGAGTCCCCGCGGGTCTTCAGCGCAGCGCGCTTCTTGGCGGCGTCGTCGGCCCAGCTGGAGCTGAGCTTTTCGCTCTTGACCTGCTTGTTCACACCTGGCTTGGCGGCCGTGGTGGCCCCTGGCGCGCCCGGCTTGGCCGTCGGTTTGTGTATGGTGCCCTTGATGGCTTCCTTGGCCGCTTCGGCAGGCTTCGGTTCTTCTGGCTTCTTGGCGACCATCACCTTCTTGGGCGCATTCATCATCGCGCGGATGGCGGCGGCTTCAGCCTCGGCGGCCTTGCGGCGCGTGGCCAGGTCGTTCTGCTTGGCCAGGTCTTCCGCGGCCTTGTCGGCCGCCTTGACGATGCGCAGCACCGGCTTGGCCGCTTCCGGGGCCTTGACAGGCGCTTCGACCACGGGCGCGACCACCGGGGCGGCGGTCACGGCGGGCGCTGACTTGTCGGATGCGGAAGGCGCCGGCTTGGCAGCGGCCTCGGCCGCAGCCTTTGCAGCGGCTTCCGCAGCGGCCTTGGCGGCCGCTTCCGCAGCAGCGGCTTCGGCTGCACGCGCGGCTTCTGCAGCGGCACGTTCCTGCTCTTCGCGGACACGACGCTGTTCTGCCAGCTCTTCTTCCTGCTTGCGTATGGCTTCGGCCTGGGCCTGGGCTTCTTCTTCGCGGCGGGCCAGGTCCAGGTCTTCGGCGCTGGGGCCGCTGGACTCTTCGGTGGCCGGCGCGTCGTCGCGCTTCACGAAGACACGCTTCTTGCGCACTTCCACCTGGATGGTGCGGGCGCGGCCAGAGCTGTCGGCCTGCTTGATCTCCGTGGAGGTCTTCTTGACCAGCGTGATCTTCTTGCGCTCGCCACCAACGGTGGAGGTGCCGTGCGCCTTCTGCAGGTAGTCCAGCAGGCGCTCCTTGTCGGCTTCGTTCAACGCGTCGTCGGCGGACTGCTTGGTCACGCCGGCCGACAGCAGTTGCTCGAGCAGCGCCGTGGTCGGGCGACCAAGCTGCGCGGCAAACTGGGCGACGGTCATCACGGCCATGGGTTCGGTTTCCTCGGGGTATTTTCTAAGCGCTGGTGAAGGTGCGTGTGGT
>JANOAM010000564.1:0-3895 GCA_031411215.1 Betaproteobacteria bacterium | reverse complement strand
GCCCGGGAAGCCGACGATGAAGTCGCTGGACAGGCTGATGCCCGGCCGCACCGCGCGCAGCTTTCGGATGGTGCTCTTGTATTCCATGGCCGTGTAGCCGCGCTTCATGGCCATCAGGATGCGGTCGCTGCCGTGCTGCACCGGCAGGTGCAGGTGGCTCACCAACTTGTCGACCTTGCCGTAGACATCCACCAGGCGCTGCGTGAACTCGTTCGGGTGGCTGGTGGTGTAGCGGATGCGTTCAATGCCGGGGATCTCGGCCACGTATTCCAGCAACAGCGCGAAGTCGGCGATCTCGACGGTGCCACCCATGCGGCCGCGGTAGGCGTTGACGTTCTGGCCCAGCAGCGTCACTTCCTTGACGCCTTGGTCCGCCAGGCCCGCCACTTCGGTCAGCACATCTTCAAACGGGCGGTGCACTTCCTCGCCGCGGGTGTAGGGCACCACGCAGTAGCTGCAGTACTTGCTGCAGCCTTCCATGATGGACACGAAAGCGGACGAGCCTTCTACACGCGCCGGCGGCAGGTGGTCGAACTTCTCGATCTCGGGGAAGCTGATATCGACCTGCGGGCGGCGCTCCAGCGTGCGCGCAGCGATCATCTGCGGCAGGCGGTGCAGGGTCTGCGGACCGAACACGATGTCCACGAAGGGTGCACGCTCGATGATGGCCGCGCCTTCCTGGCTGGCCACGCAACCGCCGACGCCGATCAGCACGCCCTTCTTCTTCAGGTGTTTGACACGGCCGAGGTCGCTGAAGACCTTTTCCTGCGCCTTCTCGCGCACGGAACAGGTGTTGAAGAGGATCAGGTCGGCCTGTTCGACATCGGTCGTCGGCTCGTAGCCTTCGGCCGCACGCAGCACGTCGGCCATCTTGTCGGAGTCGTACACGTTCATCTGGCACCCAAAGGTGCGGATGAAGACTTTCTTCTGCTTGCCGCCCGTGTCCGCGCTCATGGCTTGGTCCAGGTCTGCAGGTCAGGATTGAAGGACCAAGCTGCTGCTTCAGCGGCCGTCGTGGGCCAGGGCTTGCGGGCGGCTTCGGCGGGCGTGAGGATCCAAACGTCCAGCACGTTGCCGTTGAGGTCCATGGTGTAGTTCACCAGCATGCGAAGGTTCACCGTGGCGCCGGACATCACCAGCATGTTGTCCATGCCGCGCATGCGCGAACCGGGCGCCAGCCGCGCGGGCTTTTTGTTCAGCAGCACCTCAGGCGGTGTGGTGACGGTCAGCTCACCACGCAGTGCGGTAGCCGGGAAGTTGCGCGGCGATTGCGCAAGTGCGGGCAAGGCCCAGGTGGCAAACAGGCCCGCCCAAGCGAGGGCAAGTGCACAGCGACGCATCGTGTAGATCCAGGAGCTGCGGAAATGATCCAGCGGCCCGACTTGACGCCGGGCCGCTGGGCGAAGTCGCGCATTTTACGGCCTCAGCTCATGGACGCGTGCGGTGCTCCGGGCCGGATTCCGGGCTCACGGTGTCACCTGTGTCGAAGTACATCACTTCCTTGTGCAGACCCGCGGCAGGGATGACGATGCTGCGCTTGACGGTGGCCATGGCACCGGGCCGCACCGCAGCCGAGGCCGTCACCTCGTAGCGGCCAGGCGGCAGCGCGGCGAGCAGCAAGGGGCCTTCCGTGCGGGTTTCCAGCATCACGTTTCCCGAGGGCAGCGCCAACACGCGAACGCTGACATCGGCCAGGTAGGCGCCGCTGCCCTTCGCAGCCAGCAGCAACTTGAACGAGTACCCGGACTCCAGTCGGTCCAGCACGTTGAAGTCTTCGGATGATGAACCGCCCGAGCGGAAGGAGACCGTTTCTGCCGCGGCGCAGGCGGGGGCAATGACCGCGAGGCCCAGGCAGAAGGTCAGGGCAAGGCGAAGGGCAGTTTGCTTCATGGCGCAGTCCTCAAGGCGGGCCCCGGCAAAGACGTCGGGGCACCCTGGAGTCTGCTGCAGCCCTTCGTGGGCGTCTGTCGGCCAGCCTTGAGCGTGGGCGTAGGCCGCGGCCTACAGGTGCCGCAAAACAAACGCCCCCGCGGCCAAGGAGGCAGCGGGGGCGTTGTGTGCAAAGAAACTGGTGGCGCTTCAGGGATTTGAACCCCGGACCTGCGGATTATGATTCCGTCGCTCTAACCAACTGAGCTAAAGCGCCTGAGCCCAAGATTATAGCCAGCGGCGCGGGCCTCGCTGCAAGGCGCCGATTTCCCTTTTCTCCCGGATCCGATGTTCAGCTTTTTCAAGAAGAGGCCGCCTGCGTCGGCCCCTGCGGCAGCGCCGGCTGAAGTGCCGCTGGCGCCCGTTCCAGCCGACCTCACTCCCGCCGTGCGCAGCAACTGGCTGGGCCGTCTTGCACAGGGCCTGCGCAAGACGGGCTCCAGCATCGCCACGGTCTTCACCGGCACGCGCATAGACGACGCGCTGTATGAGGAGCTGGAAGCCGCGCTGCTGATGGCCGACACCGGTGTCGGTGCGACAGAACACCTGCTGACCGACCTGAAGCGCCGCGTGAAGGAGGCCAAGGCCACCGAGCCCGCAGCCGTCAAGGCGCTGCTGGCTGATGCGCTGGTGGACTTGTTGCAGCCGCTGGAAAAGCCGCTGGCGATCGGTGCCGTGTCGCCCACGGTGATCATGGTCACCGGCGTCAACGGCGCCGGCAAGACCACCAGCATCGGCAAGCTCACGCGCCACCTGGCGGAATCAGACTGCAAGGTGCTGCTGGCCGCTGCCGACACCTTCCGCGCCGCCGCACGTGAACAACTGGCCGTATGGGCCGGCCGCAACCAGGTCGAGATCGTCAGCCAGGAAGGCGGTGACCCCGCGGCCGTCACTTTTGATGCCGTGACGGCGGGCCGCGCACGCGGCTGCGACGTGGTCATTGCCGACACGGCCGGCCGCTTGCCGACGCAAACGCACCTGATGGAAGAGCTGAAGAAGATCCAGCGCACCATCGGCAAAGCCCAGGCGGGCGCACCGCACGAGGTGCTGCTGGTGGTGGACGGCAACACCGGCCAGAACGCGCTGGCGCAGGTCAAGTCCTTCGACGCGGCCTTGGGCCTGACGGGCCTGATCGTCACCAAGCTGGACGGCACGGCCAAGGGCGGGGTGCTGGCAGCGATTGCGCGCTGGGGCGCGGAGCAGGGCAGGGTGGTGCCGGTCTACTTCATCGGCATAGGCGAGCAGTTGGAAGACCTGCAGACCTTCAACGCCCGCGAATTCGCGGAAGCCCTGCTGAACTGAGCCAGCGGCTCAACGGGCGCCAGCGGCGGCTTCTTCCTCGTCGTAGAAACCGGAAGGTACCGGTTCGTTGGCCTCAAAGGCGCCGTCCATCGCGGCGCGGTCACCGTCGGCCAGCACTTCAGAGATGTCGCCCACGGGGATCAGCGGCATGGGGCGCGACGCGGCGGGCTTGATGCCTTGCGCAGCAGGGCCGGAGACATGTGCCATGGCCGTGCGGACTTCGGCCGACGTGGGCAGCGCACCTTCACGCCAGACATGCACGTGGATGTTGGCGGCGCGCATGACCCGCGCCATGCGCTCATGCCGGCGTCGGCTGCGTTCGCTTTCGCTGGCGGGGCGGATGTCCACCACGGCCAGCACGCGGGACCCGCTGTCGCACAGCAGCAGGTCGGCACTGAGTGAGCCCACGCGCTGCAGCCAGTCGCCATAGGAGTGCCGCGTGGGCACGCGGATGAAACGCGCCAGCGGCACCTGGCCCAGCACCAGGTAGCCGGGCATGGCGCGCTTCAGCAGGTCATAGGCTTGGCGCTCGGTGATCGTGAGCACGCGCGCTGCCTCCGGCGGCCAGGCGGCCACCGTGTCCAGCGCGTCGCGGCGTTCACGCCGTGCCCGTTTGTCGGCCATGTGCTGCCGTACACGCAGCAGCAGCCAGGTGAGCAGCAAG
>JANOAM010000563.1:0-9857 GCA_031411215.1 Betaproteobacteria bacterium | reverse complement strand
TCCACTGGCGCAGGATCTCGCAATAGGGGCGCGGGTCCACGACCTCGTCGGGCGCGATGCCGGCCAGTGCGTCGGTCGTGATGTTGCGGATGCAGTTGCCGCTGGTCTGGATGCCGTGCATGTCCACATCGGCCAGCAGGTCCATCACGTCGGCGCTGCGGTCCAGCGGGATCCAGTTGAACTGCAGGTTCTGGCGTGTGGTGAAGTGGCCGAAGCCGCCGCGTTCCTGCGCCGTGCCCGCGTCTTGCAGGTCGAAGTCACGGGCGATGCGGCCCAGCTGGCGCAGCTGGCGGCTGCTCAGTTCACCATAGGGCACGGCCACACGCAGCATGGGCGCGTGGCGCTGCACGTACCAGCCGTTCTGCAGGCGCAGCGGGCGGAACTCATCGTCGGGCAGTTCACCGACCAAGTGGCGCGTCAGCTGGTCACGGTATTGGTTGGCGCGGGCGCGCACGAACTGACGGTCGAATTCGGTGTACGAGTACATGTGTCTTCTTTAGGTGAGGACCTTGACGCCGGCGGCCAGGAGCGACAGGCACAAGACGCCACGCACGGCGTTTTCAGGCATGGCCTTGGTCAGGCGCGCGCCTATCCAGATGCCGGGCAGCGAACCCACGATCAGTGCACCGAGCAGAGGCCAGTCGACGTGGCCCAGGCTGGCGTGCCCGATGCCGGCCACCAGGGTCAGCGGCACGGCATGGGCGATGTCGGTGCCGACGATGCGCTGCGCCTGCATGCGGGGGTACAGCACCAGCAGCAGCGTCGCGCCGATGGCACCCGCGCCGATGGAACTGAGCGACACCAGCACGCCCAGCAGCACGCCGCTGGCCACGGTCAGCATGTCGCGGCGGCCCGGCGTGATGACCTGTTCCAGCCGCAAGCCGACCTGGTTCCAGATGCGCTTGTAGAACACGCTGACGGCCGTCAGCAGCAGGGCGATGCCCAGCGCGAAGGTCAGTGCACCGGCCCAGCCCTTGGTGATGCCCGTGAGGTGCATCAGGCCGATAGTGGCGGCTGTCGCCGGCATGCTGCCGAACAGCAGCAGCTTGGTCACGCGGTAGTCCACATGCCCCATGCGGTGGTGGGCCCAGGAACCGCCGGACTTGGTGATGGCGGCAAACCAGAGGTCGGTGCCGATGGCCACGGCCGGGCTCAGGCGGAAGACGCCCATCAGCAACGGCGTCATCAGCGATCCGCCGCCCACGCCTGTGAGCCCGACAATCGCTCCCACTCCAAACCCGCTGATGACAGCCAGGAAGTCCATCCGGTCCTTGATCAAATGCTGCAGCGCGACATGCGCCGCCAGGACCGGAGTCTAGAAAAGCGTCTTCAGATCAGGAACAACAGATTAGTAGCTTGCTTATACCGAATGAAGAATAACGAAATTGACGACGCGGTCAGCCTGTTGGGCCGCCGCCGGTTGCTTTCCGCCGGCCTGCTCATGAGCCTGGTTGCCTGCCAGAGTGCGCCTGTGGCGCCACCATCCGTCGCCACGCCGCCCGCGTCCCTGCCTCCACCCGCGCCTGCACCACCACTGGTTCCCAAGCGCCCGCCGCGTCTGGGCCTGGCTCTGGGTGGCGGCGCGGCGCGGGGTTTTGCGCATATAGGCGTGATCCAGGTACTCGAAGAGGCCGGTATCCGGCCAGACCTGGTCGTCGGTACCTCGGCCGGCAGCCTGGTGGCCGCGCTGTACGCCAACGGCAAGACCAGCGCGGAGCTCGCCAACCTGGCGCTGACCATGGACGAAGGCTCGATCACCGACTGGGCCTTCCCCAGCCGCGGCCTGATCCGCGGTGAGGCACTGGCCCGCTTTGTCCGCGACCAGACTGGCCACACGCTGATCGAGCAGATGAAGATGCCGCTGGGCATCGTCGCCACCGACCTGGACAGCGGCGCGGGCATGCTGTTCCAGCGCGGCGACACGGGCACGGCGGTGCGGGCGTCCAGTTCGGTGCCGGCGGTCTTCCAGCCGGTGAAGATCGGCGACCGTGAATATGTGGACGGCGGGCTGGTGTCACCGGTGCCCGTCCGCTATGCACGACAGATGGGCGCGGAGATGGTGATTGCCGTGGACATCTCGTCGCCACCCGACGGTGCGGCCACCGACGGCACCATGCGGCTGCTCCTGCAGACCTTTGCCATCATGGGCAAGAGCATCAACCGCTTTGAACTGAGGGAAGCCGACGTGGTGATCCGCCCGCCGTTGATTGGCGTCAGCAGCGCGGACTTCACGTCGCGAGTGCGGGCCATCCGGTCCGGCCGCGAGACGGCGCTGGCGCTGCTGCCGGAGATCAAGGCCAAGCTGCTCTCCATGGCCCGCTGAACCGCCAGGCGCCCAGCACAAAAAATAGCGGCCCGGTCTTTCGACTGGGCCGCAATGCACCTTGGACGGGGTGCTGAGGAGACTTCCTTCCACGAACAAGAGCCCTGGCTCTGGCAAGCCTGGCTGCCTGTGTGATGCGGTGCTCCGGAAAAAGTTCAGGCCGGGTAAACCCGGCCTGAAGAGAGGCCCCGGACTGATCCAGGGCGTTGGGCAACAGCCTGCTTAGGCGGCGCGCTTGGCCTTGGTGGCGGTCTTCGTGGCGTTGACGGCGGTGGCAGTCACGGCGGCGAAGTTGGCTTCTGCCACTTCAGCGGCTTGCTTGGCAGCCTTGTGGGCGCTTTCGTAGGCGTTGTTGGCGGCGGCCACGGCGGACTTCACCAGGGCGACGGCGCTTTCGGTGCCGGCCGGGGCGTTCTTGACGGCGTTGTCCACCAGGGACAGCACCTTCTTCTGCGTCTCGGCCAGGTTGCCTTCGGCAGCCTTGGTGAACTCGGCGCTGGTGCCGGCCAGGATGTCGTACAGATGACGGCTGTAGGCAGCGGCCTTCTCAGCGGCGGGTTGCAGCAAGCCGGCCTGCAGGGCCAACAGCTCTTGTGCGTCCTTGATGGACAGGGCTGCCGTGGTGGTCTCGGCGGCTTCAGACAGCGTGGTCTTGGCGACTTGCAGGTTCAGTTCGACCAGCTTTTCGACGCCTTCGAAAGCCTTGGCGGTCAGACCGAACAGGGTCTCGATGGAAGCCTTTTGGGCGGCAACAAATTGGTCAGCGGTGAAGGGGGTAGACATGTGGAATCTCCTGGGGGTTGCGGTTTGGTTTCACGACTTGCCGCGCTGCCTTCGGTGTATTGCTGCGCTGCAACATGGAGCGAAGTATAGGGTTCACCCGGATCAATGCAAGCACTTTTTGCTGCGCCGCACCATTCTAGGGGTGGCTTCCTAGAATCCGCGCCCGTGCTCGCCCTCCATTCCGACCAGTTCGTCCTGCCACTGCCGCCGGGCCATCCGTTCCCCATGACCAAGTACCGGCTGCTGCGCGAGGCCGCCGAGTCCACGCTGCCCGGTGTGCGTGTGACCGAGGCCGTACCCGCCAGCGACGGCGAACTGGCGCTGGCCCATGACCCGGCCTGGATAGACGCCGTGACCCAGGGCACCACCAGCGCGGCGCAGCAGCGCGAGATTGGCTTTCCCTGGAGCGAACGCATGGTGGAACGCGCCCGTCGCTCGGTGGGGGCCACCATTGGCGCAGCGCGGTCCGCGCTGTTTGGCGGTGAGGGCGTGGCCGCCAACCTGGCCGGCGGCACGCACCACGCCTATGCGCACAAGGGGTCGGGTTACTGCGTCTTCAACGACGTGGCCGTGGCCGCAAGGCTGATGCAGGCGGAATGGCACCGGCATCAGTGCAATCAGCGCCCAAGCAACCACGGCCGCCAGTTGCTGCGTGTGTGGGTCATCGACCTGGACGTGCACCAGGGCAACGGCACCGCGGCCATCTTCCGCGACGACCCCACGGTCTACACACTGTCCCTGCACGGCGCCAAGAACTTCCCCTTCCGCAAGGAAGCCAGCGACCTGGACGTCGAGTTGCCCGACGGCTGCACCGACGTGCCGTACCTGCAGGCGCTGGAGATGGCATTGGAGCAGGCCTGGGCCGCGCAGGCTGTCAGCCCGCCGGGCCTGGCCTTCTACCTGGCCGGTGCCGACCCGCACGAAAACGACCGCCTGGGGCGCCTGAAGATCAGCTCCGAAGGCTTGGCGGAGCGTGACCGGCGTGTGCTGGCCTTCCTGCGCGAGCGTCACATCCCCGTGGCGCTGAGCATGGCCGGCGGTTATGGCCGCGACCTGCCCACCACGGTGGCTGTGCAGCGCCGCACACTGGAACTGGCGCTGGATTCCTGGCAGCTGTGGCGGGGTGCCACGCGGCCAATGGAAGAATGGCGCGCATGACCGAGTCCGCCCAAGAGCGCCCCAGCCCCGCACCGCGCAGCGCCTACCGCCACTTCGAAACCATCGCCACGCGCTGGATGGACAACGACGTCTACGGCCACGTCAACAACGTCGTGCACTACAGCCTGTTCGACACAGCGGTGAACCGCATGCTGATCCAGAAGGGCGCGCTGGACATCCACAACGGCGGCGTCATCGGCCTGGTCGTGCACACCCAGTGCCACTACTTCGACAGCATCGCCTTCCCGCAGATCGTGCACGCGGGCGTGAAGGTGCTGCAGCTGGGTCGCAGCAGCGTGCGCTACCAGCTGGCGCTGTTTGCGGACGAAGCCACGCAGTCCGCGGCCCTGGGCGAATTCACCCATGTTTATGTGGACCGTGCCATGCGTCGGCCCGTGCCTCTGCCTGACGCCTTGCGCGCGGCTCTCGAACCCCTGAAAGACTCTGCATGAATTCGGCTCCCGACACGCGCGCACCCGTCACGCCAGCCACCACGGCCGCGGCCGACGAGGCCATCACCAGCCGCCGCAGCATCCGTGCGTACCTGCCGAAGTCCGTACCGCGCGAACTGATCAAAGAGATCCTGGCCGTGGCCGCACGCGCGCCTTCGGGCACCAATACGCAGCCCTGGCAGGTCCACGTGCTCACGGGCGCGGCCAAGGCTTCACTGTCTCGCGAGATCCGAGCCGCCTATGACGACCCGGAAGAGCGAGCCCGCCACAGCGAGCCCTACGCCTACTACCCTACCCAGTGGCAAAGCCCCTACATAGACCGCCGCCGCAAGGTGGGCTGGGACTTGTACGGCCTGCTGGGCATAGGCAAGGCGGACAAGGCGCGCATGCACGAACAGCACGCCAAGAACTACGACTTCTTCGGCGCACCCGTGGGCCTGTTGTTCAGCATAGGAAAAGTCATGCAGCAGGGCAGCTGGCTGGACTACGGCATGTTCCTGCAAAGCGTGATGGTGGCGGCGCGCGCCCGCGGGCTGGACACCTGCCCGCAGGCGGCCTTCACGCAGTTCCACCGCATCATTGCCCGCCACCTGGCCTTGGGTGAGGACCAGACAATGGTCTGCGGCATGTCCTTGGGCTACGCCGACCCGGCGGCGGTCGAAAACACACTGGTCACCGAGCGCGAACCCGTCGCCGGCTTCACCCGCTTCCTGGAGTAAGCCCGTGCCCGTGGAATTCATCCTCTTCGCCTGCGTGCTGGCCGGCGTGGCGCTGTTCCACCACCACACGCTGCAGGTGGCGGTGGGCGGCGCGGTGATGATCTCGGTCTACAAGATCCTGTTCTCGCCCTTTGCCACCGGCGCGGGCTTGAGCGGCTGGTTCAGCCACCTGGGCCATGAGTGGGTGATCCTGGTCAACCTGCTCTTGCTGCTGCTGGGTTTTGCGCTGCTGGCCGACCTGTTCGAAAAGAGCGAGGTGCCCGCGGTCCTGCCGCGCTTTCTGCCCGACGACTGGAAGGGCTGTTTCGTGCTGCTGGTGCTGGTGTTCGTGCTGTCCAGCTTCCTGGACAACATCGCCGCGGCCATGATTGGCGGCGCGGTGGCACACACGGTGTTCCGCGGCAAGGTGCACATCGGCTACCTGGCGGGCATCGTCGCTGCGTCCAACGGGGGTGGTTCGGGCAGCGTGGTGGGCGACACCACCACCACCATGATGTGGATCGCCGGCATCCACCCGCTGGAAGTGCTGGAAGCCTTCATTGCGTCGGGCGTTGCGCTGGTGCTGTTCGGCATCCCGGCCTCGCTGCAGCAGCAGAAGTATTCGCCCATCCAGAAAGATGCCGACAGCCGGGCCCATGTGGACTGGGTGCGGGTGGCGGTGGTGGTCTTCTTCCTGGTGGCGGCCATCGTCGTCAACGTGGTGGTCAACACACGCTTCAATGCGCTGTCCGACAGCTTCCCCTTCCTAGGCGCTGCGGTGTGGGTGGCGATAGGTGTCTGCGCGTTGTGGCGTCAGCCCACCTGGAGCCTGCTGCCGAACGCCGCGCGCGGCTCGGTGTTCCTGCTGTCGCTGGTGCTGTGCGCGTCGATGATGCCGGTCGAAAAGCTGCCCGCGGCTTCCTGGCCCACGACGCTGGGCCTGGGCTTTCTGTCGGCCGTGTTTGACAACATCCCGCTCACTGCGCTGGCCATCAAGCAGGGCGGCTACGACTGGGGCTTCCTGGCCTATGCGGTGGGCTTTGGCGGGTCCATGTTGTGGTTCGGTTCGTCGGCCGGTGTGGCGCTGTCCAACATGTACCCGGAGGCCCGGAACGCTGGCCTGTGGCTGCGCCATGGCTGGCACGTGGCAGTGGCTTATGTGATCGGCTTCTTTGTGATGCTGGCGTTGATCGGCTTCCACCCCGGCATGGCACCGCGTGGCAGCGCGGCGGTGGCACCACCCGCAGCGGCCGCGTCTGCACCTTGAGGACTTCCTGATGACCCGCCCCAGCATCCTTGTCGCCCGCGCTGTCTTTCCCGAGACCGTGGCCCACCTGCGCGAACACTTCGACGTGGACGACAACCCGTCGGACACCATCCTCAGCAAGCCGCAATTGATCGCGCGCCTGCAAGGCAAACACGGCGCCTTCACCACCGGCAGTGAACGCGTGGACGGCGAGGTGCTGGCTGCCTGTCCCCAGCTTCGTGTGGTGGCCAACATGGCCGTGGGCTACAACAACTTCGACGTGCCGGCCTGCACGGCGGCAGGCGTGCTGTGCACCAACACACCCGACGTGCTGACCGAGACCACGGCGGACTTCGGCTTCGCGCTGATGATGGCCACGGCACGCCGCATGGCCGAAAGCGAACATTTCCTGCGCCGTGGCGAATGGAGCCGCTGGGCCTACGACATGTTCACCGGCAGCGACGTGCACGGCGCCACGCTGGGCATCCTGGGCATGGGCCGCATCGGCCAGGCCATTGCGCGGCGCGGCGCCCTGGGCTTTGGCATGAAGGTGATTTATCACAACCGCAGCCGCCTGGCGCCGGACCAGGAAGCGCCGCTGGGCGCGCGCTACGTCGACAAGGCGGCGCTATTGCGTGAAGCCGACCACCTGGTGCTGGTGCTGCCGTACTCGGCCGCCAGCCACCACGCCATCGCCGCAGCCGAACTCGCGCAGATGAAGCCCACGGCCACGCTGACCAACATCGCACGCGGCGGCATCGTGGACGATGCGGCCCTGGCCGTGGCGCTGCGTGGACGGCAGATTGCCGCAGCAGGTTTGGACGTGTTCGAGGGCGAACCGGCCGTGCACCCCGCGCTGCTGACGTTGCCCAATGTCGTGCTGACACCGCATATCGCCAGCGCCACCGTGGCCACGCGCCGCGCCATGGCCGACCTGGCGGCGGACAACCTGATCGCCGTGCTGATGGGCGGCGCCGCGCCCACACCCATCAACCCCGAGGTGTTGCCGCGCCTGCGGCCCGCCCTTTGAGCATCACGCCTGCGCCGCGAGTCGAATACGCGCGGCGCATGCACCGCGTGCAGGCCCACATCGACCGGCACCTGGGCGATGAGCTGGACCTGGCCGAACTGGCTGCGGTGGCGCACTTCTCACCGTTCCACTTCCATCGCCTGTTCACCGCCTGGATGGGCGAAACCCTGGGCGACCATCTGCGCCGTCGGCGCCTGGAGGTGGCGGCATTGCGTCTGCTGTCGCAGCCGCGCACGCCGGTGCTGCACATCGCCTTGATGGTGGGCTTTGGGTCTGGCGAGGCCTTTGCACATGCCTTCAAGTTGCGCTTCGGCTGCAGCGCCAGCCAGTGGCGGCGGCGCAAGACCGAAGAGCGATCGGTGCAGGTGCGCAAGCTGGATCAGGTGCTGCGCAAGTTCGATCAGGCGGACGCGGACCTGTCCGGCCACGATGGCGATGCCAATCCCGGCTTTGAGGAGCACCTGATGAACGTCACCGTCACCGAACGGCCACCCGTGCGTGTGGTCTACCTGCGGCATGTCGGCCCCTACGGTCCGGCCGTCGCGGCCTTCTGGCAGCAGCACTTCTACCCGTATGCGGCGCAGCGCGGCCTGACCGGGCGGCCCTGCTACGGCATCAGCCACGACGACCCGGACATCACCGCGCCGGAGCAGTGCCGGTTCGACATCTGCACCGAGGTTGACGACGCGTTCGTCGCCACCGGGGAAGGCATGGTCACCACCATCCCTGGCGGCAAGTACGCCATGCTGCCGTTCAAAGGCACGCCGAAGACCATCCATGCCGCCTGGTCCGTTTTGATGCGTGACTGGTTGCCCGCCAGCGGCTGGCAGCTGGATGGCCGGCCGACCTTCGAGTACTACGCACCGGACGCTGCGTACGACGAAGCCACGGGCACCTTCGAGTGCCAGATCGTCATCCCGCTGGCGCCTTTGTGAGCAGCCCCACCGCCTGAAGCGCGGGCGGCGGGCTGTCACCCGGGCTGTCACAATCAACAGGTGCCTGAATGGATGCCCGTCGCGCTGCTAGCGCTGCTCTTGCTGAACCTGTTGCTGGTGCTGTGGCTGGCGCTGCGGCCCCGCGACAGCGGTGCGCAAAAGGACATCGAACGGCTGGAGCGTGAGCTGCGCGACGAGCTCGGCCGCCAGGGCCAGGGCACACGCGCCGACCTGTCCAGCTTCCAGCAGATGCTGCTGGCGCAAAGCGGCGACGTGGCGCGCACGCAGAACGAGCAGATCGACGCCTTCCGCGTGCAGCTGGCGGCCACGCAGCAGGCCTTGGGCGACGCGCTGGCGCAGGCCACGCAGGCTTCATCCGCGCAATCGATGTCGTCGCGTGAGGCGCAGGACGCTGCGCTGCGCCGCTTTGGCGAAGCCATAGGCGAACAGCTGCGTCTCTTGTCCGAGGCCAACGACCGGCGCCAGACCGAGATGCGCCAGGCCGTGGAAACACGCCTGGCGGCCTTGCAGGACGGCAACGAGAAGAAGCTGGAGCAGATGCGAGCCACCGTGGACGAGAAGCTGCACGCCACGCTGGAGCAGCGCCTGGGCGAAAGCTTCAAGCAAGTCGCCGACCGGCTGGAGGCGGTACACAAAGGCCTTGGCGAGATGCAGACGCTGGCACGTGACGTGGGCTCACTCAACCGCGTGCTGACCAATGTGAAGATCCGTGGCGTGTTCGGCGAAACGCAGTTGGCAGGGTTGCTGGAGCAGGTGTTCACGCCCGAGCAGTACGCCACCAACGTCGCCACGGTGCCGGGCAGCAACGAGCGTGTCGAATTCGCCATCCGACTGCCCGGCCAGCGCAGTGACGGCGAGCCGTTGTGGCTGCCGATAGACGCCAAGTTCCCGCGCGAGGACTACGAACGCCTGCTCGACGCGCAGGAGCGCGCTGACCCGGTGGCCGTCGAGACTGCGGCCAAGGCCATTGAGACGCGGCTGCGGCTGGAGGCACGCAGCATCCGCGACAAGTACGTGTCGCCACCGCACACGACCGACTTCGGCATCCTGTTTGTGCCGACCGAGGGGCTGTACGCGGAAGCCTTGCGCCGGCCGGGCCTGATGGAGGCCCTGCAGCGCGAGTTCAAGGTGATGCTGGTCGGCCCGACCACGCTGCTGGCCACGCTGACCAGCCTGCAGATGGGCTTCCGCACGCTGGCGCTGGAAAAGCG
>JANOAM010000562.1:0-5799 GCA_031411215.1 Betaproteobacteria bacterium | reverse complement strand
TGCGGCTGCACTTCCACGTCCAGCGGCACCAGCTGCGCCCAGCAGCTGCGCGCGCCGGGCGTCGCCTGCAGCCGCAACGCACGGCTGCCTTCGTAGCCCAGCGGGCGCATGCTGCGCTCGCCGCCCGGCTCGTCGGCGGGCCGGCAGCCCTGCCTGTCCAGGTACTCGGGTGCGATGGCCGTTTCCTGCACCGGGTAGTGCTGGCCGGTGCCCAGTGTCAGCAGCGGGGCCGGGCCGGGCTGGCTGACGTGGAACCAGGAGTCGTGCGAACGGGCCGGCAGCGCGGTGAGCAGGGCAGAGAGCAGGACGTTGGCAAGGATGGCGGCACGCATGTGGCGCCATACGCTGAGGGACGCAGGCCGGATGCAGGCCGATGTTCAACCCGTCAGCCCATCAGCCCTTCAGCGCCCGTGCTGTTCCAGAGCAAAGCTGGCGCCGGTCAGCGCCACCAGCGTGTCGGTGATCAGCGCCGTGGGGATGGCGCGCAGGTAGTCCTGGAAGCGGCCCTTGGCTTCAAAACGCTCGCGGAAGGCCGATGCGAAGAAGCGTTCACCCAGCCGCGGCACGATGCCGCCGCCGATGAACACACCGCCGCGTGCACCCAGCACCAGGGCCACGCTGCCGGCAAAGCTGCCCAGCAGCGCGCAGAAGGCGTCCAGCGTGCGGTCACAGACCGGGTCGGTCTGCGCCAGGCCACGGCCGACGATGTCTTCGGCCGCCAAGGCCGGCGTGTGCACGCCCAGCACCTGGGCCACCGCACGGTGCAGCACCGGCAGCCCGATGCCGGACAGCAAGCGCTCGGCCGACACATGCGGGAATTCGCTCCGCGCCGCGGCCAGCAACTGGCTTTCGAAGTCGTCAAACGGCGCCACGGTCGCGTGGCCGCCTTCGCCGGGGATAGCAACCCAGCCGTGCGCCGTCGACAGGATGCCGGCCACGCCCAGTCCCGTACCCGGACCGATCACGGCCATGGCGCAGGACGGCGCACCCACACGCGCCGTACCTATGGGCCGCAACTGCCCCGCACCCAGCCGTGGCAGCGACAAGGCCAGGGCTTCAAAGTCGTTGAGAACCAGCAGTTCGTCCAGCGCCAGGTCACTGCGCAAAGCCTGGCGCGAGAAGCTCCAGCCGCTGTTGGTCAAGGCCACCGTGTCCGCAGCCACAGCCGTGGCCACGGCCAAGGCCGCCGCGCGGGGCGGTGCGTAGGCGGCACCCAACTGCAAGGACAGCTGCGCCAGATAGGCCTGCGCCGCTGCGGCCGGGCCGCTGTGCGAAGCGACCGGCAGCGTGGTGACGTGCTGGACCTGCGGTGAAGCTTGGTCCACCCAGCCGAAACGTGCGTTGGTGCCACCAATGTCGGCCACCAACCAGGGCTGGGCCAGGCCCGTCGAAAGCTGCGGCATGGGGTGGCTCATGTCATTCATTGCTGGCCACCCACGGGGCCAAAACCAGATCCATCAATCACATCCATCAAAGCCTTGCGACGGTAGCAAAACTACAGGTCTTCAGCAAGATCGCAGGCGGCCAAGCAGCCTCATTAGGCAGACCACCATCGGGAAAACCCGCCCAATCTGTAGTCAAGCTACAGCACGATTGCCGCCTGCCAAGGTGACCAGGCCGCAAAGCTCGCGCACAATCGAGGCACACCAGCCCTGTCACGCCGGGCGGACCATGCCACGCCCACCATGACTCCCTTCGAAAGCCCGCGCCTGCTTGCCGACATAGGCGGCACCTACGCCCGCTTCACGGTCGAAACCGCGCCGGGACAGTTCGAGCATATGGCATCGCTGCGCTGTGCCGACCACGCTGACTTCCACGCCGCCGTCTCGGCCTTCCTGAGCGGCCTGCCCGAAGGCCGTGTGGGCCACATCGAACATGCGGCCATCGCCATCGCCAACCCGGTGGAAGGCGACCAGGTGCGCATGACCAATTACCACTGGCAATTCAGCAGCGAGCAGATGCGCCAGCGCCTGGGCTTGGAGACCCTGGTGGTGGTCAACGACTTCACGGCGCTGGCCATGTCGCTGCCGCGCCTGGCACCGGGGCAGTTGCGCCAGGTGGGTGGCGGCGTGGCCCGCGAACGCAGCGTGGTGGGCCTCTTGGGCGCGGGCTCTGGGCTGGGTGTCAGCGGCCTGATCCCCGCCGCCGACGGCTGGATCGCCCTGGGCACCGAAGGCGGCCACACCAGCTTCAGCCCGCGCGATGAACGTGAGATCGCCATCCTGCGCTACGGCCTGGCGCAGTACACCCACCTGTCGCATGAACGCCTGCTGTCCGGCCCCGGCATCGAGCTGATCTACCGCGCCCTGTGCCACCGCGCCGGCATGCCGGCGCAGGCCCTGGCCGCGCCGGAAATCACGCGCCGCGCGCAGGACCGCACGGACCCGCTGTGTGCGGAAACGCTGGAAGCCTTCTGCGCCATGCTGGGCACGGTGGCCGGCAACCTGGCCGTGACGCTGGGCGCCTTTGGCGGCATCTACATCGGCGGCGGCATCGTGCCGCGGCTGGGCAGCACCTTCGACCAGTCCGCCTTCCGCAGTCGCTTTGAAGACAAGGGCCGCTTCACCGACTACGTCAAAGGCATCGCCACCTACGTCATCACCGCGCAGCACGCCACCTTCGTGGGCGCCAGCGCCATCCTGGCGGCGCAGCTGCGCAAGCTGCAGTCGGACGAAGGCTCATCGGTGCTGGGCCAGATCCGCCGCGCGCGTGAGACGCTGTCACCGGCCGAGCGCCGTGTGGCCGACCACGTGCTGGCGCATCCACGCTCCGCGCTGTCGGACCCGATTGCGGAAATTGCGCGCGCCGCGCAGGTCAGCCAGCCTACGGTCATCCGCTTCTGCCGCACGCTGGGTTGCGTTGGCTTGTCGGACTTCAAGCTGCGCCTGGCGTCCGGCCTGTCCGGCACCGTGCCGCTGACGCACACGCAGGTGACGGGCGAAGACAGCACGCTGGAGCTGGGCGTCAAGGTGCTGGGCAACACGGCCAGCGCCATCCTGCAGGTGCGTGACCAGTTGAACCGCGAACTGCTGTCGCGCGCCATCGACCTGCTGGCGGCCGCGGCCCGGATCGAGTTCTACGCCGTCGGCCACTACGGCGTGGTGGCCGACGACGCGCAGTTCAAGTTCCTGCGCTTCGGCGTGCCCAGCGCCAGCCACACCGACACGCGCCTGCAACTGCTGTCCGCCAACGTGCTGAAGCCTGGCGACGTGGTGGTGGCCATCAGCAGCAGCGGCCGCATCGACGACCTGCTGGCCGTCACCGACCTGGCCCACCAGCGTGGGGCCGCCGTGGTGGCCATCACTGCCAGCCAGAGCCCGCTGGCGAAGAAGGCCGACGTGGCGCTGATCGTGGACCACGTGGAAGACGTGGCCACGCACGTGCCCATGGTCAGCCGCATCCTGCACCTGCTGGTCATCGACATCCTGGCCGTGGGCGTGGCCATGAAGCTGGGCAAGGAGCATGTCGCCGCCCTGCCCCAGGCAACAGCCGACGGGCTGGACGAAGCGCAGCCGCTGCGGGCCGAACCCGCGTCACCCGTGGTCGCGCAGCGCGTGGCACCCGGCATCAGCACGGCTGGGCAGCTGTCGCACCTGACGTCGCACAGCCGCTGAACATTGGCAGCGGCCAGCTCAAACCGGTGGCACCCACAGCTGCAGTTCCACCGCGTCACCACGCGCCACCAGCGGCGCGATACGGGACGCCGGCACGCCACGCTTGAGCATCTGCTGGCGTACGTTTTCCGCCCGCGCACCGGCGGGGGCCGAAACCCGCAGCTGCGCACGCGGCTGGCGGTGCAGACTGGTGGCGACCTTGTCCAGCACCGCGGCCAGCGGTGGCTTCACCTGGTCCTTGCCGGTGTCGAACGCGTACTTCAGCGGCACCTCCACACGCACACCGGCGTCGGGCGCGGCGCTGACCGTGACGGGCGTGTCGCGGAACAGTTCTTCCAGCCAGTGCCTTTCGGCTGCCAGCACGGGCGGCGCGGCCTGGGGCACAGTGGGCGCCGGGGCCGTGGTGCGGCCGGCTGTTGGCGGGGCGTTGGTGCTGGCACAGCCCGCCAGCAAGAGCGCTGTCAGCAACGCCGCCAAGACAAGGACGATGGGTTTAGGACTCATGTCCCCATTCAAGCGCGAAGGAAGTCCGCTTCCTCGTCACGCGATGTAAGTCCTGCACCGCAGCGCAGCACCCGTGCGGGTTGACCCTAGCTACAATTGCCGTCGCCCTGAGGAGCGTTGCAACGGCCGGTGCGTCCATGCACTGGGCCGCCAGGCTTGGGGCACCACCCGCGTGCGTGTGGACCCTGCAAGGACACTGCGGAGTCACAGCCTGGCGGGCCGGACTGCAACGGCGCTCGGCCCGCTTCCGAATCGAGCCGAGTCTTGCCATGAATGCCGTCGCAACCCCCGCTGTTCAACCCATGCGCCTGTCAGGCCTGGAGCCTGTACTCATTGGCGAAGGCAGCCTGTTCGTCAACATCGGCGAACGCACCAACGTCACCGGCAGCCGCGCCTTCGCCAAGATGATCCTGGAAGGCCGCTTCGAAGACGCCCTGGCCGTCGCGCGCCAGCAGGTGGAAAACGGCGCCCAGGTCATCGACATCAACATGGACGAAGCCATGCTGGACAGCGCCGCCGCCATGGAACGCTTCCTGAAGCTGGTGGCCGGTGAACCCGAGATCGCGCGTGTGCCGATCATGATCGACTCGTCCAAGTGGAGCGTCATCGAAACCGGTCTCAAATGCATCCAGGGCAAGGGCATCGTCAACAGCATTTCGATGAAGGAAGGCGAGGCTGAATTCAGAAGACAGGCCACCCTTGTCAGACGTTATGGCGCCGCCGCTGTGGTGATGGCCTTTGACGAAAAAGGCCAGGCCGACACCTACCAGCGCAAGACGGAAATCTGCCAACGCGCCTACCGCATCCTGGTGGACGAGGTGGGCTTTCCGCCCGAAGACATCATCTTCGACCCCAACATCTTCGCCATTGCCACCGGCATCGAAGAACACAACAACTACGCGGTGGACTTCATCAACGCCACGCGCTGGATCAAGCAGAACCTGCCCGGCGCCAAGGTCAGCGGCGGTGTCTCCAACGTCTCTTTCAGCTTCCGCGGCAATGACCCCGTGCGTGAGGCGATCCACACCGTGTTCCTGTACCACGCCATCCGGGCGGGGCTGGACATGGGCATCGTCAACGCCGGCATGGTGGGTGTGTACGACGACCTGGAACCGGTGCTGCGCGAACGTGTGGAAGACGTGGTGCTGAACCGCCGCCCGGATTCGGGTGAACGCCTGGTGGAGATTGCCGAAACCGCCAAGGGCCTGGCCAAGGACGACAGCGCCAAGCTGGCCTGGCGCAACAACGACGTCAACCACCGCCTGAGCCACGCACTGGTGCACGGCATCACCGAGTTCATCACGGTGGACACCGAAGAAGCCTGGAGAGCGATAGAAGCAACGAATGGCCGGCCGCTGCACGTCATCGAAGGCCCGCTGATGGCCGGCATGAACGTGGTCGGCGACCTCTTCGGCGCCGGCAAGATGTTCCTGCCGCAGGTGGTGAAAAGCGCGCGTGTGATGAAGAGCGCGGTGGCCCACCTGCTGCCCTACATCGAGGCCGAAAAGCGCGCGCTGCAGGACGCGGGTGGCGACGTCAAGGCCAAGGGCAAGATCGTCATCGCCACCGTGAAGGGCGACGTGCACGACATCGGCAAGAACATCGTCACCGTCGTGCTCCAGTGCAACAACTTCGAAGTCATCAACATGGGCGTGATGGTGGCCTGCCAGGACATCCTGGA